>NZ_CFHOXV010000032.1:0-50994 GCF_984505615.1 Alteromonas sp.
TGCCTTTGTTATTTTGTCATTTGTAAATAAGGCAGTAATCTACGAGAAGAGTAATCAGATCTTGCTTCTGAGAACAGAAGAGAACGACGATGATGGCATCTGCAGCCCGATCGTGGCGATACAATATTCGAAAGCCATCGACATTAAACTCTCTGTAATTAAAGACGCCCAGTGTCGACAGATAAGGAGATACGGGGGCAGCCTCAGAGCCTGCAGCCAAAGTGAATTCAAAACGTTCAATTGCCCTGAATACTCTTTCGAGCACTTCTTCCTCTAAAGTGAATGGTGCCAGATGCTGAACACAGAGTTCAACAAGTTGTTCAAATGTCTTCGTGTAATAAATGGTGTAGTCCACGGCAGAGTTCCTTTCTGCTTGGAAACAAATTAGCGGCTCTCAGACGCAGCCTTTAGTTTTTGCCTCAGACGGGTTTTAAGAACATCAGAATCAATCACTTCACCCGCCGCCACATCTTTTTCTGAAAACGAGGAAAGTTTCAGCATTGCTATAGCGTCATCCCTGAATTTTCTCTGGGCATAATTTTCGATAACGTAAGCAGGCTCCCCGTTTTGCGTCACAACGATAGGTTCGTCAATAGGTAGATCTGCAGCATGTTTTTCTATAAAACTTATTGGCTTAATTTGCACAACTTACCCCCTACGTCGGAATGAAGCTCATTTATAGACCAAATTATAAGCACGTTCAAGCCGTCACTCTGGCCAGTCTTTGTTGCTTACTACTTCTCTTCATCCCGCAACGTAAGCACTTCGAACCCGGTTTCAGTCACCAGAATGGTGTGCTCCCATTGTGCTGAGAGTTTTTTGTCGCGGGTCACCACTGTCCAGCCGTCTTTCTTTTGCTTGGTTTTGTAGGTGCCCTGATTAATCATCGGCTCAATGGTAAATGTCATGCCTGGCACTAAATGCATGCCAGTGCCCTTACGGCCATAGTGCACAACTTGCGGTTCTTCATGCATTTCACGGCCAATACCGTGCCCGCAGTAATCCCGCACGACACTGAAGCCTTCTTTTTCTACATGCGACTGAATAACATGACCAATATCACCCAGTGTAGCGCCTGGCTTTACAGTTTCGATGCCTTTCCACATGGCTTCGTAAGTCGTATCTACGAGCTTTTTCGCAATGGGTGATACTTTACCGATGCAATACATTTTGCTGCTGTCGGCAATAAAGCCATTTTTCTCAAGCGTGATATCCACATTCACGATATCCCCTTTCCGCAGCTTCTTTGCCACCGACGGCACGCCGTGACATACCACTTCGTTTACCGATGAATTAAGCACATATTCATAGCCGTACTGCCCTTTGCTGGCCGGTCTTGCCTGCAAGGTGTCGGTGATGTATGCATCGACGAAATCATTCACTTCCATGGTGGTCATGCCGGCCTGAATTTCTTTGTCCAGCGCATGAAATACACTGGCCAGTAACCGACCGGATTCACGCATCAATGCGATTTCCTGTGCATTTTTTATCGATACATTACTCATGAACCAACCTCACTGTAGATACGTTTTGCTGACGTTTTTCCTGTTCCAGAATTTGCTCATAGGTAAGCGTGGGGTTTTGCTCTGCAAGTCTCCCGATTTTCATCCAGAACTCAGCCTGCGAATTGATAGAACGCTCCATCACCACACTGTTCTTACGCACTTCTTCGTGCAATTGTTCGGAGATTTTAACAATGCCCATGAATATACCAATAAAATATGATTTGCTACATATTGCTACACTCTATAAAAAGAGTCAAAAAAAGCCCGGGCACGCTGTTCACGGCCGGGCGAAATAACACGCATTCTATTTTACTTAACGGGCATCACACTTATTGCTGACACATAAGCGTCACCTACTGACGGCTTAAAACTGAGTTCAAGACTGCCATCTGACACATTCACATTTTCTGCCACCGTAAACGCGGTAAAACTTTCATCTGCATTTTGTTTTCCAGATATATTCGCAAACAAAGCACTTCCCTCCGCGAATACATCAAAGTGGCTTTTACTGTCTGGAGCGACTAAAGAGAGTGTGACCTTATACTGCCCTTTATCCAACAGTAAATGATATGAGAACTCACCGGCACGGTAAGTTGTATGCAAAGCCTGCTCTTGCGTATTCCCGATTACCGCTTTTACTGATGGTCTACCCCACCCTCCTGGCTTATCAAGCGACATTGCTTTTCCTCCGGTAAAGAAGTCATCCGAACCGAAATGGGCTTTTGACGAATCCGCTGACATAATGGCGCCCGCATCAATGTAATATGCGTTGATCTGCGATTCATCCAGATGCCACATCACACGGTCTTCAACGCGGCCTGATGGTGCGGAGGCGAAACCAATTGCCCGCGCTACAATCTCATTTTGTCCAGCCACTAGCCGCACATCCCGCCATATACAGGTGTTCTGATCGCAATCAGGTGCCTCACTCACTTCCCGATCATTCACCAACAACTCGACTTGTTTGCCGTTACTGTACACCTTGACATCCGTGGTTTGGTAAGCCCGCTGTATATAGCGCCGTGAAGCAATATGAACCATAGGGTGAGCTGACCAGTTCGCCTGGTAGAAATAATATGCATCCTTCTTTATGGCGCGATCATAAGTGATGAGCCCTTTGGTATTAATATCCTGTGAGTCACCTTCTCTTCGAGTAGTTGTCGCAAAGTCAAAACCATTCCAAATCCAGTTTGCCCACAGGTAATCCCGCGCACTGAGTACGCGCCAATTCTCCTCATGCACATAGCTCATATACTCTTCCGGCTGATTTCTGCCGGTTGCCGCTACCGGCCCTCCCAGAGGGTTGTCAGAATGGAAGCTAGGCGCTCCGCCTGCGCCGTATTCAGTGACAGCCAGCGGCTGCTCCGGATATTGCTTATGCAAGGCGTCGAGGTTCTCCGCCAGGCCTGCAGGCTCGCCGTAGTACCAGCCAAAATAGCGGTTTGCGCCCGTAGTAGTGGTGATAGCGGAGGTGTTGGGCACCTTTGACTGATCCCATGTTGGCACACCCGCACAACAGTTGGCTAACGTCGAGTTACGCGTCGGATCCAACTGCGCTACTTCCGCTTTCAAGCGATTTAAGATAGGTCGCGGGTCAGGATTAGAGCCGGGACTACTCTGCACGAACACGGGGACGACGGCACCAAAGTCAACTTCGTTGGCTATACCCCATACCGCTACAGAGGGGTGATTAAAGTTCTGCTTAACCATTTCTGTGAGTTGCAGACTGGCGTTATCAGCTAACGCGGTATTTACAGCCTCATGTTCCTCGCCGTAACGCCACGCAGAAACAAGCGGGATTTCGTCCCACAACAACAGGCCAAGTTTGTCAGCCAAATCGTGCACTGGCTGACCATGAGGATAATGTGCCAGCCGGATAGTATTTACCCCCATATCCATCAGCAATTGCACATCTTCTTCTATTTCTTCAGCAGAGACTGCCCAACCTTTTCCTTCTCTGTCCTGATGATAGCCCACACCGCGAAGCTCAAGGGGTTGACCATTTAACGTCAATCCTTTATCTGCCGAGATATCAATGGTGCGCAAGCCGATATTTTGCTTCACCGTATCGAGGAGATTGTCATTGTTGTCTAATATCGACACTGCGAGCGTGTATAAATAAGGGTCATCTATACCTTGCCATAATTGTGGTGAAGATACGGAAAGAGACACATCGGTTATTTCTGTTTCATCCGGCTGAAGCAAAATATCCCGGACATCTTTTGCTACTATCTTTCCAGTATCGTCAGTCAATTGAGTAAGTAGCGTTACGTTTTCTGCTTCGCCTTCATTGCTAGTGATCCTGCTTTCGATGCTAACCACCGCCTTGTCGCCCTCAACCGCGGTAGTCGCGTAAACGCCGGGACCACCAAAGTCTTTCATATCAACATGAATATTACTCGTTGTGATAAGTCTTACCGGCCGATAAATTCCCCCATGTACAAAAAAATCTCCGGCAATAGGTAACGTATCTGCAGTGGTTGAATCTGCTGTTGGCTTGCTGTTATCTGCCTGAACCACCAGTACGTTAGGTCGGCCCACGTTTATGAGGTCAGTGATATCAAAGCGAAAGCGATTGAAGCTTCCGCGATGTTCGCCGGCAAATTTTCCGTTCACCCACACGTTTGCCACACGACTGACTGCATCAAATTCCAGCCACAGTCGTTTATTTTCAATCTGTGCAGGTACATTAAACACCTTCCGGTAGAGACCTTTACCCTGCGCATTATTAATATTTCCTGCGTTATGAATGTGAGCAGACTGATTATCAAGATAATAGCCTACCCGGTTCCAGGAATGTGGCACGGAGACATCCACTGCGCCAGTCCATTTAAATGTTGGGGCATGGATACCCGCTGGAATTTCATCGGCAAAGATAAACTGCCAGTCGTTATTCAGTGTTTGCTGGTCTCGTACTTCCACATTTTTTGGTAAGTCAGCATTAAAATCAGCAACCTGAGTACAAGCGATAAGAATACAAACCGCGGGTAAGATGAAAAAGAGTGCGCTACAACGCTTCATGAACTCTCCTTAAATATGTTTAAAATGACAAAAGCAGCATGGATTGTTGTCATACTGCTTTTGTTAATCATGTTAGTGTCAGAATCGATAAGACACGTTTACACCGAAATAGCGCATAGCTCCCCGCGACCAACGTTTCGAGAGTGCTGTCAGGCCCTGAAAACGCTCATCATAATTTGTGTAACCCATAGAATAATTTTCATCAAAAAGGTTGTTGACGAATACGGTCACTTTGTAACGATCCTGGTTGTCCACGATGCCAACGCCGGCGTTAGCAATCCCATATGCTTCCTGACGGTTTAACGGGTCTCCGTACAAGTCGTAGCTTACATCGTCTTGCCACTGGTAACTTGCCTGCGCAAACCAGCTGAATTCGTATCCCTGAGCAGCCTGTTCCCAATAAGCGGCAAGGTTGTATTTGAAATCGGGAGAGTTATTGAGGTCATGTCCGCTTAAGTCCTGTACATTCAGGCCTTCTATATCTGCAGACAATGTGCAGCCTTCAGCTTCAGTTTGTCCACCGTAACAGGGCGCATTGACGAACGACTCAATAACAGCGTCGGTATAAGCAATGGAAGCATCCAATCGCAAAGCATCAGTAGCCTGATAAGAGAACTCGGTTTCTATGCCTTTAGTGCGAAGCTCACCCACATTATTCAACGTGAACACTGGCGCGCCATTTTCGTCATTACGACCGCCCTGTGCCTGGTAATCCTCGAAATCTGTCATAAACGCAATGATTTCATAGCTAAAATTCCGGCTATCAGAAAACCCTTTTATGCCTAGTTCGTAAGATACCGACGTTTCTTCCCCAATTGGGTTGTCCGCGTCATTTTGCGTAAACCCGGATGCAACATCATAAGCCTGACCTTTATAGCCTGTACTTACAGAGCCAAATATCATGGTGCCATTTTCGAGGAAATGTCGGATTGCGACCTTACCGGTAACCGCGTCCTGGTCGTCATTACCACTGAAAGTAGCAGCACTGTTTGGATTCAACGCATACCCGTTCGCATAGAAATCATTGAAGTCGACAGATATTTTTTCATGGTTGAAGCGAAGCCCTACATCAACAAAAGTACTTTCTGAAATTTCGTAGGCACCCTGTCCGAACAAAGCGATGGATTCTGAGTCCGCTTGCGCATCCCATTTATCAAGCACGAACACCAAAGGTTTACGATCGAAATCCCGGTATACCGACTGATCGCTGTAAAAAAGCCCGGTTATGAATTCGAATTTTTCAGACAATGTGCCGGTGAGACGCAGTTCCTGGGTAAAAGCATCAGCGTCAATATAGCCTTTTTGCTCAACCTGAGGACCGGTCAGCCCCAGTGGATTGAATCTCTCTTGCAGAAATGGAGGAAAAGCATCTTCGATCGCAACGTCTGTCAAATCGGCATCTGCAATAGCTGCTTGTTCAAATGACTGAAAGCTTGATACGGAAGTAAATACCAGATCGTCATTGATATTATAATTTAGCTTGAGAACAGCCAGCGACTGGTCTGTTTCGAACTCATTGGGTGTATCACGTCTGACGTTGCGATTATCTTCTCCCGGCACCTCGCCTTCACCAACAACCCCTTCTTCTGCATCGACCCAGGTGGGGGTACTTCCACCTTCGATATGTGAGATGTCGTAAATTAGCGTGGCGTCTAGCTCATCTGTTGCATACCAGAGTAATTTTCCGCGCAAGCCATGGCTCTTCTCACCGTTTTCTTTTTCGCCGGTAGTTAAGTTATTAAGATAGCCATCACGATCTTTGTAATAGCCATTAATCCGATAACTCAACGTATCTGAAGCAGGGCCGGATAAGGTTATCAGGCCTTTAACCTCATCATCACTTGTCAGGCCAGCTTCCACCCTGCCTTCGAAATCCGGCGATGGCGCTTTAGTGGTTACGTTTACAACACCCGCAGACGCATTCTTACCAAACAGGGTTCCCTGAGGACCTCTTAACACTTCGACCTGCTGTATATCTGTAAGATTACTAAAAGCTTGTGCAGCCATCATCAGCGGCACTTCATCGACAACCACCGCCACACTGGATTCCACACCGATGCTATAAGCTGATGTGCCGACGCCCCGCATGCGAATGCTACTTGATTGAGGATCGTCACCATGCTCTACCGTCAATGATGGAGAGACCCGGGTCACATCGTCAAAGTTCTTTACATCGAGTCTTTCAAGGGCGCTTTCTCCTAGTACTGACACGGCTACAGGTATAGTTTGCTGCGCCTGGGCTCGCTTTTGCGCCTTTACTTCAATAATTTCAAGCTCGGCGGCCACGGCATCAATCGAAACGCCCGATACGAGTGCAGAAATACAAATGGCTAATGGTGATAGATTTTTTTCGCTCGCAGGTTTCATAAGTTCTCTCAAATAACTCTTTTCATTTGAAATTGGTAAAACAGAAATATTTGGTAAGGCCAATATACGTTAAATATAAACATTGACAACCTTCTGTTAAAAACTTTCTTGAAACCCTACGGCCAACAATGCAAAACATGATGAAAAATTTATTAATTTCATGCATATACGGTTGCTACCAAGATATGGATAGCAGTCATCAAAAATATAGATATATTAACATTTGGTATTTTCATAGAGTAAATCCCATATTCAACACATAACAACCGGCCTTACCAAATGCCACATATGAAGGTATCCTTTAAAATATGAACCCAAGTCACTCTTCACCCCTGCCTTGCTTTACCCGCCGGAAAACCGGCATAGTACTGACTTGAACGCAGAAAGATTGCGTCCCTGCCGTGATTTAGCTGACAATCTTCGTTCGCACTAAATGACGGTGAATAAGTCGCTGGAGTACCTGCTTTGGGTGTAATGAAGAAACTACTGGTCTGGTCGCTGGCCATTGTGATACTGCTGTTTGTCAGCGGTTTTTTATTTGTGACATTGTCGCCGGTATTTGGTGGTAAGCCTGATGAACAAACCCGGGCGCGGATGCTGGCTTCCGATAACTTTAAAGACGACATTTTTGTTAACCGCCACCCAGTTTCCGACAATCCCGACAGCGCGAAGCCTCCCATGGGAAAATGGCTGAATTCGGTTATCTTCCCGCCGGCGGGTAAGCACCCTACCGGCTTGCTGCCGGCGAAATTGCCGGATTTTGTTGCACAGCAAACACCGTCGTTTACCTGGTTCGGACACTCCACCATTCTTATCAACACCGGTTCAATGACTGTGCTGACGGATCCTGTTTTTTACCGCGCTTCTCCTGTGTGGTTGATTGGCACACCGTATCCGGCGGATAAAAAGCTCACTATCGACGGTCTTCCGTATATCGACGCGGTACTGATTTCTCATGACCACTATGACCATCTGGATGCTAAAGCCATCGCAGAGCTTGACAGTAAAACAGGTCACTTCTATGTCCCCCTTGCTGTGCGGGCGCATTTACTGAAATGGGGTATAGACGACAGTAAAATTACTGAGCTGGACTGGTTCGGTGACGCCATGCTGAATGATACGCGGTTTATATTCACGCCATCGAAACACTTCAGCGGCCGCAAACCCGGACAACGGAATGACACACTGTGGGGCTCGTGGGTTGTTCAGGCGCCTGAAGTATCGGTATATTTCAGTGGCGATGGTGGCTACAGCCCCGATTTTGCCGAAATAGGAAAGCGGTTTGGTCCATTCGGTATGGCATTTATGGAAGACGGCGCTTACAGCCCCTACTGGCCGGAAATTCACATGTTGCCGGAAGAGTCCGTGCAGGCATCGCGGGATGTTAAGGCGAAGAACGTAATGCCAATCCACTGGGGTAAGTTTGACCTCGCTTTTCATGACTGGAACGAGCCGGTGATCCGGTTCACCAGAGCCGCCAAAGGCAAGAACCTGAATGTAGCAACGCCGCACATTGGCGAAACATTCACTCTGGAATCGCTGCCGCAGCAAAAATGGTGGTAACCGGATTCACGTTTTAAATGTATCCGCTTAGTGTTTATATTTATCTGACGGCTGAAGAAGCCGGTGTTCGTATTAAACGGATAAATGTTTTTGCTGGCCAGATCGCTACGGGAAACAAAGCTCTTCAGTGGCGGAAGCATTTTCATCGCTGACCTGCTCTACATCTTATTCCGCGTTTGCTTAGTTAATACCAACACCTTGCCAGCCTATTTATAAGATGCCAGAAACTCGATGGTTTGCGGATCTCTGTGAGAAAAGAAACAACTTTGTTTACGGTCCAGAGCTTCAATTTGCGCGATGTCATCTGCAGTTAATTCAAAATCAAACACCTCAAAATTTTCTTTAATGCGGGAAGGCGTTACCGATTTCGGGATCACTATGATCCCTTCCTGAAGTTGCCAGCGAAGCACTACCTGAGCCACGGATTTGCCGTACTTTCCTGCAATGGCCTTAAGCTCTGCCAATTCAAACAAATTATGCCGCCCCTCAGTGAACGGTGCCCATGACTCCAGCGCAATACCCTTGGTTTTCAGATATTCCAGCTCGGCTTTGCGTTGATAGAAAGGGTTATATTCGATTTGATTTACCGCCGGTTTAATCTCGTTAAAGGCGATTAAATCAGCAATCCGGTCGGAATGAAAATTACTGACCCCGATACTTTTCAGCACACCTTCTTTGTGCAACCTCTCCATGGCGCGCCATGAGCCGTAAATATCATTGAGAGGTTGATGGATAAGATACAAATCCAGATAGTCCGTGCCCAGGTTGTTCAGGGATGTTTCTACTGCTTTTAAGGTTGAGTCATACCCCATGTCAGAGATCCATAATTTGGTTGTCAGAAAGATATCCTGCCTGGCAACATGGCTGGTTCTGACCGCCTCACCCACCGCTTTTTCATTGCGATAGGCTGATGCAGTGTCAAACATGCGATAACCGGTATCCAGCGCAATTTCCACACAGCGGGTACACAGCCGCGGTTCCTCAACCTGATACACGCCCAGACCCAGAGCCGGCATCGTTTCGCCACTGTTCAGTGTTTTGAATAACATTCTTTTCTCCTTATACATCCCCGTGCTTCACCATACCGGCGGCCACCACAAACGATAATCACTAAGTCCAACACAGCGTTATTAGTAAAACTCATTAATGCGCGGTGATCCTTCGGGTCGATTTACCGGAGCAAAAATGCCACACTAGACGTTTTGCAATGAAAGCCTCACAGCCATGAAAATACATCGAATTAATCCCACCCGACGCTGGTCTGAAGTCACTGTTTTTAACGGTATCGCGAACTTTGTTGAAGTACCGGAAGACGAAAGCGCCACCACTATCGAAGCACAGGTAAAAGCCGTGTTTTCTCAGGCTGAAGCCATGCTGGCACTGGTGGGCAGCGACAAGTCCCGAATTCTTACTGTCACTATTTACATAACCGACTTTGCCAATGTAGACCGCCTCAATGCGGTATGGGACGAATGGTTTGACGAAGGGACAGCCCCCAGCCGCGCTTGTGTGAAAGTGGAACTGGCTGATCCGGACTGGCTGGTAGAAATGGCATTTACTGCTGCAGCCGGTGAAGACTACCAGTAGATCCACTACCCGTTTACCCTCTGAGTGGTGCAAATATGTACCACTTTACCCGCAACTGACACGTCACTTTTTTTGCAGCTCTGCTTTTTAGCCACTACGCTTTTATCAGGTACAGCAGGCGACATATGCTCCCCTGCTTTTTGGTTCTGAGCACTGAAACTGAATTGACGTACATGAACAAAGCATTTGAAAATTCATCCTCTCAAACAGATCAGGAAAAGCAGTTTGAATCTGAAAAAATGGATGCAGTGGGCGGACTGGTTGCCGGTGTCTCCCACGAAATCAACACGCCCCTGGGTGTTAATATTGCAAACTGCACGCTGTTGATGGAACTGCTTGACGAACTCAAACAGGACTTTGACAACGGCGAGCTTGATACCGATAAATTCGCAGAGTTCCTGGAGACTTCGCAGGACATCACTTCCAGTATGCTGAAGAACATGCAGCGCGCATCGAAGCTGCTGACCAGCTTTAAGAAAGTTGCGGTTAAAAAGTCTGAAGAAGCCAGCCAGCTGGAGCAGGTAAACGTATCAGAACTGGTCACAGAATTTATCGCCTCCTATGAGCATCATTCTCAGAATAAAACCATTACTTTTATTCCAAGATTTCCACCTAAAATCATCGTCACCACCTACCCGGCCGTGCTTATTCAGATCCTGATGGCACTCACATCCAATGTGATGATCCACGCCTCAGGCCCGGGTCATGAGCATTGCAAAATTACCATCACCATTGCCCCCGCCGGCGACGGGTATCAGTTTACTTTTGCCGATGACGGTGTGGGGATCACCGAAGAAGAACTCAAAAAAGTGTTTGAGCCTTTCTACACCACTAAACGGGGTGCAGGAAACGCGGGCCTGGGATTGAGTGTGGTGTACAACCTGGTAAAAGTAACACTGGCCAGCGACATTTATAATGAAAGCACGCCGGAAGGCGGTTTTGTTGTGTCGTTCAAACTGCATAACCTGATGGCGGAGTAATCACTCCGCCTGAGGCTTAAGCACTCCGCGACCACTCCCCACCAGACATAACGATACCAGCGTCAGCACCACACTGCCTGCAAAGGTCACATTGATACCGAAACCGTCCAGTAATACACCGCCGGCTGCTGCACCGAAAAGTATCGCCGCCTGAATAGCCGCCACTATAATACTGCCCGCCGCTTCAGGTGCATCATCCACATTCTGACTGAGCCAGGTCATCCAGCCGATGGACATAGCCGTGTTGCAGATGCCCCATAAAGCCAGCAGCACACCTACCATGAATACAGAACCGCTTAACCCGATAAGTCCGGCGGTTACCACACTCATCACCAGCGGTACCCCTTGCAGAAAGCGTACAGCGTGATCGTTTGCGAATTTGCCGCCAAGCCAGGTGCCTGCGAATCCGGCTACGCCGAGTAAGAGTAACAGGAAGGTAAGCAGAAGAACGTCCCCTTTCACTTCAGATTCGATGTAGGGCCGCAAATACGTAAACATGGCAAATGCACCGGCATAAACACAAATAGAGGCAATGATGCCGCGGGCAAAGTAGCCCCGTTTCAGTAATCCGAACATCTCACCAAAACCTTGTTTTTTATCTGTGGGCATCGAAGGCAGTGAAATCATCTGCCAAATCAGATTAACTGCCACCACAGGTACCAGTACCCAAAACACGCCGCGCCAGCCAATCAGATCACCCAGGTAGCTGCCAAGAGGAGCAGCGAATGCAGCAGCCACTGCTTGTCCCGAATACATGATTGCCAGAGCCTTTGATACACTGTCTGCCGGTACAAGGCGCATGATCACAGCAGTCGCCAGCGACCAGAAACCGCCGACACAAATTCCAAGTAACGCTCTCGCTACCATTAACATGATGAAGTCAGGCGCAAGAGCAATGAATACCAGTGACAGCAGCATACACCCTGTCATCGCCAGCAATACCCATTTCCGGTTCAGTTTGCCTGCAACAGTACTGGTTAACAGACTGGCGACAACGGCAAAAAAACCGCTGACTGAAATTGCCTGACCGGCCTGCCCTTTGGTCGCATCCAGGCCATCTGCAATAGGTGTAAGCAAACTGACGGGCATAAACTCAGAAGCAATCAGCATGGCAACACACAGTGTCATTGAGAACACTGCACTCCAGTAACCGGCTTTGTTACTGCTATCGTTTTGATGAGTTCTATTCATTACAACCTGCTCAATAAAATTCACGTTAATTATATTTTCGTTATTTACAGCGAACAATTGGCTCGCTGTCATCTCAACCATGAATTGATTTCATCAAAGAAGATGTTTTTTATGCTGGCACTGCGTACACTGGCAGGCAGATTAGCGAAAGAGATAATGTGATGATCAGAGACGAACTGGGCGATTTGTCACTTTTTATGGTGGTCGCAGAGGAAAAGAGTTTTACCCGCGCAGCTGTAACACTGGGCGTATCACAGTCGGCAGTAAGCCACGCGGTGAGAAGACTGGAGGCTTCGGTGGGGATCCGGCTGTTGCACAGAACCTCACGAAAAGTGTCGGTAACTGATGCCGGCGAGAAGTTGCTGGCTGCACTGAAACCCGGTATCAGCCAGATCACTGCCAGAATAGAAGAGCTGCGGATGCTTGGCGATGCGCCCAAAGGAACAGTGCGGATTTCAGCCAGTAAACCTGCTGCCCGTTTTCTTTTGTGGCCGAAGATATCTGGTATTGTTCGGGATTACCCCGAAGTGAATATTGAACTGAACCTCGACAGCCGTCTGAATGACCTTGCTGCGGAACGTTTTGATGCCGGTGTCAGGCTGCGTGAATTTGTCAGCCCCGACATGATTGCGATAAAAATTGGCCCCCCTGTATCACTGGCAGCAGTCGCTACGCCTGACTACTTCCGAAAACATGGTGTCCCCGAACATCCTGACGAACTGGACCATCACGCCTGCCTGTCTCTGCGGTTTAATGCGCTGGCACCGGCCTATGACTGGGAGTTTGAAAAGGAGGGTATTGAGATCGTAAAAAAAGTATCAGGCCCGTTCATATTCAGTGAAAGCGATATGTGTATTGATGCGGCACGTGAGGGCCACGGCATTGCCTTTGTCACTGAACAGGAAGTAGAAAATGAAATAGAAAGCGGTGTATTACGCCGTGTACTTGCGGACTGGTGCCCGCCTTTCGACGGCTACCATTTGTGTATTTCCAGCAACCGGCAGATCAGTTCAGCCATGCGACTGGTTATCGACCGGTTGAAATATCAGGAATAAAGGCGCGGTGATGTTCACTGTCACCCCGCCTGCAGAGTCCTTTTTTCGCCTTCGATCATACGCCACTGCGCTTCCACATCCCGCTTCGGAGAGTTCCCAAAATACCGCGAATACTCACGGGAAAACTGGGAAGGACTTTCATAGCCCACACGGTATGCAGCGTCCGAAGCGTCAATTTGTTCGCCTATCATAAGACGTCTGGCTTCCATCAGTTTAAGGCTTTTCTGATATTGCAGCGGGCTCATAGAGGTGAGCTGTCTGAAATGATGATGGAAGGTGGATTTACTCATTTGCGCACGTTCCGCCAGCTCTTCCACGGTATAAGATTGCGTAAAATGAGTTTTCAACCAGTCGATGGCTTTCGCTATCCTTAAGCCCTGGCTTCCTGCTGAAATAATATGACGGAGTCTGTCACCCTGTTCCGAATTCAGAACCCGCCAGTAAATCTCTTTTTTAATCAGCGGAGCCAGCACTGAAAGCGATGCCTTATCGTCCAGCAGACTAACCAGCCGGTCACAGGCATCGAGCAACTCCGGCGTAGTATTACCAACGGACATACCACTGTTAGAAGAGGCTAAAGTTTTGGTATCTGCCGACGCTTGCATGAGCAGTTCGCTCATTGTGGTAAAATCCAGACGCAGCGCCAGACCGAGATAGGGCTCAGCACGCTCAGCTTTTAAAATCTGCGCCTGCGCCGGTAAGTCCAGTGAGGTAATTAAAAAGCGGTAGCGGTTGTAGTGAAAAATGTCACTACCCAGCGCCATCCTTTTTTCCCCCTGCACCACCAGCGCGATGCTTGGTTCAACAAAGCAGGTTGTACACTCCGTCGGCGCATCTTTGCGATAAAAACTGAGCCCGGCAATATCAGTGATCACATTTGACTGACCGGCGGTATGCCGGCTAATCCGGTCAGCAAGTTTATCGCTGATAATATCGATGGCTGCAGAGTGAAGCATATTCCTGATCCCGGGTGATAAAAAAACGCTGTTTATAACGTTATTTTTAGCACAAGGCAGCCAGAATCGGATAACGTAATTGTCCGGCTTTATTGCCTGATCGTCCGGGACTCCGGATTTTAGTTACTTTGGATTTCCCGTATGAGTACTATTCATTCCGGTCGAACTAAACATTATAAATAACTGTATAGCGCTACTTAGAGCGATCGCTGGAGATAGGCAATATTATAACGATACATCCAATCACACGCTCAAACCTGAAAAACTCCAGTTTAGTGTTTTTGGATTTCTTCGGCGTAAACTAAGCCAAGAATGGAAAACTCCGGATGAAAAGTCCCGTTGAACAGAGTCATAGGTCGTAAAGATCTTAAACGAAGTGGAATCATGCAGACTAGACAAAGAAGCCAGCCCTGAGCAGGGTATTTCAGATGCAACATACTACATCTATGGACTACCTCCGTATTGCAATAACAATTTTAGTTTTTTGATCCGATTGCCAACATCTATTCGGCATAACAGAATTTTTCTTTTTGCCCAAACGGGAAATCCGCCCATACACTCCTAAACAACTGGTCGAGCTTAGAGCACATTATGGTAATCAGGTTCCGTATATGATGGCTCAACCTTTAGACATTTATCGTTTTTCTGCAATTTATGTGATGTGCTTACTTATACCGGCAACCTATACTCATCGCCATTGAGCAGAATTGACCAAACTTTTCTTGCATTTTATTGGCGACAGCTACGGTTGCTTTGTTGTAGCCTCGTCGTTCTTTCAAATCTCCAACCCATTTATTAAATAGGTTATTTTGACGCATATATGTGTGCACAACAGCCCTGGCCCCATGAATTAAAAGGATTCGCAAGTGCTGGACTCCTCGCTTCGTTACATTCATAAAAACTTTTCTATCTCCACTGGAATGTTATCTAGGAACCAAGCCAGCCAGGTTGAAAAGTGCCTTCCATTCTTAAACTCACTCCTATTACCAATAGCTGCGAGTATAGCGGTCGCCG
This sequence comes from Alteromonas sp., assembly GCF_984505615.1. Lineage (NCBI taxonomy): Bacteria > Pseudomonadati > Pseudomonadota > Gammaproteobacteria > Alteromonadales > Alteromonadaceae > Alteromonas > Alteromonas sp. The sequence goes on from NZ_CFHOXV010000032.1 coordinate 15,240, forward strand.
TTTTAGGGGAGGTTTACAGTGTGTCATTTGTTAACTCCACTTATTGTTTGGTCACTATAAGTAATAGTTAATGGCCGACATCTCTAAGAAGATTGCTCGAAAAGCATTATTCAATAGCTACCACGGGCCGGAATTCATCTCAGTCACTCTGGCAAGTTGGGCGGAAGAACATGGTATTGCTCTGAAATTTATTAAACCCAGAAAGCCTATACAGAATTCCTTTATCGAGAGATTCAACCGTACTTACCGGACGGAGATACTCAACATGTATGTATTCAGAACACTAAACGAAGACCACCCATGGTGCACTGAATGACTTGACACCATGGGAATATTTAAGTAGATATGAACTGGCTGAAACCTCTGATTATGGATGTAACTAATTAGGGGAGTTTTATATAAGCTGTAAACCTTACTAACATGGAATTTCAAAAAGGAATATTGAATGAAAAATTTGTTTTATTGGATAGTAAGCGGAATAATTTTTCTTGTTTTAACTATAAGTAATGCTAATGCAGCTTGGTTTGGAGATTACGTTTCTGCCCATAGAAGTGGAAATTCATTTGCTTTAGATGAGCCACAACAAAATCAAATTACAACAACATCATTCTGCACTGATAAAACTAATAGAAGAGTTCCGGGTGTTGTGGAGAATGGTTACTGTAATGTTGAGTGGAAGGGTAAAGCTTATAGAAATAGTAATTTTTATGTGTTGCTAACACCCCCCGATGGGGTGGAATACAGGCAGACACCTCTCACAAATGAAAATATAGAAATGGCCATTAATAGAGGTATTACGAATGGTGGATTCGATGAAGGTTACTATACTTCTCATTGCATTATCTCATTTTCAGGCGGTTATAGTACATATGGCAAATTTATTCCAAACAGGAGAGGGTGTTACTACAGTATGCCAGGTAATGCTGGGGCTGTAGGATTCAAAGGTATGAGTGATAGCAGTGTCGATTTATTTGTATTAACTGCCTACATTCCATGATCTTTCTATAGGTTGAGTCAACTTAGTGAGACTACTAAAACACCGACTGCGAAGTTCTCGATCGATTCTGGCGTAGTCTCACAGTGTACAATTATATCTAGTCGGAAATAATTATTGAGTATAACCTGTCAATATGGCAGTGCAAATTAAGAGCAATAGCGAAACAGCGTTGGACAGCATCACCTCTGATACATTCATAAACGAAATTAGGAAAAATTTTTTTTAACCTTTTTAACCTAAATTCACCTTCCACAAAATGAACATCAAAAGGATAGACAGATACATCGTAATTACATGATTTTGGTCCAATTCCATGCTGTATTAGTCCTAATTTTGCGTTAACCGATTTCTTGTCCTTACAGCTAAAAGAAAGAAGATTGCCGAAAATAACCCAATTTTTTTTATAGAATGAAAGTGTTCCGTACTTTCCATAAATAAAGCAGTAATCAACCAGTTCTTGTTCTAACATTTTTGCTTTATCTCATCGAGCCCCTTTTCAGTTTGTAAAACAAACTGCACGGAAGCCCCCTCTCTTTTAAAACTCGTACGACAGCGCAAATACTGGGGAAGGTAATATAGATGTTGCACATTAAAAAGAACCCTAAAAGACACTTTACGACTCCACCAAGAATGCAAGCGCTTTAAGCTGATGACAGTGCAACGTTTATGGCACCGTCCAGTTTTACGGTTATTGCTCTCCGGAACATTTTCAAAAATGTCCATACCTATGCAGGCTCAATAGTAATAATCACTACTGATAAGTGGCAACTGGAGATCCGTTTAGCCGCCCCGTTTTATAGATCCAGCACTAACCGTCCGTTTCTGACCCGCGAACAACAAGGGGATGATCAGTTTCATCTCCGGTAGAAAGGTTATGGTGCCCTGAGCGAGTCTTGCTTATTGAAAAAAAGAACACATTACTATCAGAGTGTTATTCTTTGCGTATAAAAAATCAGTAAAACATCAAGGGATAAAGGTTTCGCAAAGAATTGTTATTTCAAAAAGATATGTTATACAACTAACGACGTTGACAAGTAAAAAGTTAAAACACCCCCTCAAAGCAAGTGGGCGCGATTATAGCTAATAAGACGGTAGAAATAACCTGAAAGGCATTCTTTTTCGAATGCGCACAGATTTATGGTGGCGAAATTTACCACCGGAGTTTGACCTGTGTATTACAATTTTTAATCGGTTTAACTTATGTCCGAAAAAGGCTGCGACAATGGAAAGCTGCAGGACTTCATTGAAAATGACGGATAGTCGCCACTTGGTATCACAAATAGGTCTGGAACTTTCGTAGTACAGTTGCACCGTCATTTACCATGACGTGGTCACCGATGTATTGCGATTAATAATAAACAAAGACAAATATTGCCAAGTCTGTGTTCAGTTAAACTATTACATATTTTTAATGCGTTACCACTGTCGCTGGGTTGCTTAACACCACATAAGCGACCAGCAACAGTTAGGTAACAGCAGAGAGAGTTTTTTATGACAATTAGTGCTGTACTACCTTTAAAAGCTTGTGGTAGTTACGATGTAAACGATTTAAAAAGAGCGCATATTCTGTTTACTTCTCTTAGCACCTTTATGGAACCGGGGCTTATCAGCGAATTATTTGTCGTGGTGCCTCAGCAAGAAGTTGAGTTGGTAAAACGAGAATATTCCCACTGGCAAAAGCTGAATATCATCGTGCTATCAGAAGATGAATTACTGCCTGAGTTTAAACACTACCCCAAAATGCGCGGTTGGAGGAAGCAGCAACTGGTTAAAATAGCCATTGCTGAAAAGGTGGCTAATGAGTTTTACCTCACACTTGATGCTGATGTCATATGCTTAAAACACATTACTGAGCAACAGCTTATTGTGGATGGCAAGGCATTGTTGCAGTATGAACAGCGAGCACAACATCCGAAATGGTGGCGCTCTTCAGCCAGATTATTACAGATGAACAGCGATATCGGCCCCAAAGGGGTGGGCATGACCGTCACGCCGGCACTGATGTCCAGAACGGTCAGTAAGCAACTAATACAACATTTGACACCCAAAAGCGCTACACAAAACTGGGTAGACATGCTGTGTTCGCTGCATAACCCATCAGACCCGCGTAACTGGTGGATTGGCCGATACCTTAAACTAAAATGGACAGAATATTCGCTGTATTACCTGTGTGCACTTAAACTGGATATTTTGGATAAGTTTCATGTAATTGCCGGTACTGATACCGTACCTCAATTATTGCTAATCCACGACTCGCACCCATATGAAAACTGGAATGTGGCGGCTAGCTTTGCCCCTGATAACCCAGGTTTGTTTTGTGTGGTTGGCAGTAAAACCCGTTTACCACCGAAACAGGTATTTGAGCGCTTATCACCATTTATTCAGCAACAGCCAGACCCGTTGATAGCAATGTTGTTTGAACACGCTATGTAGATAACCAGCTAAACGCTTAGAAGGTATCCGTAGCTAGTAAAACGTTTCTCGTCAGGTAAAATGTCGCGACAAACGAAAATAAAGTGAAAAATATAATGACACAACAGTTTAGTTTCCCTGTTTGGCTCATTAATTTGGATTCAAATCCGGAGCGTTTCAAATCCGCGACTGAACAGTTGAGTAAAATTGGACTACTGGCGGAACGCTTCAGTGCCATTTATGGCAAGAATTTGCAGCCAGACGACATTACCGCTTGCTACGATGCCAAGCTGAATCAGCAAAAATTTCGTCGCCCTTTATCGGCAGGTGAAATTGGCTGTTATCTCAGTCACAGAGCCCTTTGGCAGCGTATGATAGACGAACACATCCCAGTGGCTCTAATCCTTGAAGACGACATTGATATAGAGCCTGAGTTTGTTACCGTACTGAAGAAAATTAACCGGTTAGAAAACTGGGATATGATTAAATTGGCAGATGACCGCGATGGTAAAGGCGAGCAAAAGTTAGCGCTGGGTGATGGCTATGAGCTGGTCAATTTTGCCAAAGTGCCGAATTGCACTACCGGCTATGCGCTAACGCTGCGAGGAGCGGAAAAGCTGCTCAGCCGGCAACGATTTTTCCGGCCTGTAGATGTTGATTTACAGTTTCATCCTGAGCTGGAATTATCGATTTATTCGATTTTGCCTTACCGCCTGTGGTCTGCCAGCCGTTTTGAAAGCGAAATTGACAAAATGAGCGGAGGTACACGCAAAGGTGGTACCTCGTTCTGGCGTAATCTTGTTTACCGTCTGCGACTGTATGCGGTGCGTAAAAAAAATCTGTCGGGCGATCTTTCGTCTGTGCAATATCATAACCAGCCATCAAGCGAAGAGGTCTAAGCATGCGTAGCCGTAGAATCTCATGCTTTGTTATTTGCTGTAACGAAGACGACAGAATAGAAGCGTGCTTGCAGTCTTTAGCTGGCTGGGTTGACCAACTGATAGTGGTCGACTCTGGCAGTAAAGATAGAACTGTCGAAATTGCCCACCAATATGCCGACAGCGTATTTCAGACAGATTGGCCGGGCTTTGGCCCTCAACGCAATCGCGCACTTGCATGGTGCGAACATGATTGGGTAATGAGCATTGATGCCGATGAAGTTCTTACTACAGAGTTAAAAGCAGAAATTGACCGGGTGTTATCAGAACCTGAGCTGGATGCCAATTTTATTAAAATGCCTTGGCATACCTACTTCTTTGGCAAGTTACTTAAGCGCGGACGCTATTCTACGCCCCAAGGGAAATTATTCTTAAAGACCGGTGCCAGTTTTAAAGATCGCCAAGTACATGAAACCTTGTTGCTACCGTATGAAAAAGTAAGAGTTCTGAGATCGCCGATCATTCATAATAGCTGGCGCAGTTATCAGCATTGTCAGGAAAAGCATATTAAATACGCTTGTCTTGGTGCCAAAGATAAGTTTGCCCGTGGTAAAAAAGCCAGCTTAGCTTATGCAATACTACGTTTTTTTACCGATTTCCTGCAGCAATATGTATTGCGGCTAGGTTTCCTGGACGGTTGGCGTGGTTTGCTGATGGCAATTGTGCTGGGACAGTATGCTTTCCACAAGTACGCCGCACTTGCCACTATGGTAGCAAATGCCAAAGCCAATAAAGCCGGTTAATGCATAAAATTTTACTCCTTTAGTTAATACCTCGACATATTAGATGTGGATAATTGAGTTTTTCACAGCCACGCGTTAATTATTTTCGCTGCACTGAAGCAATTAGATGCAATGGCAACTGGAGATCCGTTCGGAGGAAAACTGGTTTGAGGTAAACGTCACATTTCGTTGATTGCGGCACCATGGCTTACCAATTTCAAAAATAATGCTTACCAATAATGTAAAGTTTTGCTGAAATATAGTATAAAGATAAGTACGGCGCTGCGTCCGGAACAATAGAATTTCGCCGCAGTTTAGATAGACGTTCTGTTATCAGGAGCAGATCATGAAAAAGCGCAGACGTTTCTGGGGTGTTGTTGAAAAGCTTGAGGCATTAATCGATAAAGGTGTTTACCCGGTCGGTAGTCGCCTGCCTGCAGAACGAGAGTTAGCCGAAGCTTATGATGTTAGCCGTCCTACAGTACGGGAAGCAATTATCGCTCTGGAAGTCAGAGAAAGAGTGGAAGTAAAAACTGGCTCAGGAGTATATGTTACCAGTGGTGCAGACCATAGTACGCCTCAGAAGCCTATCAGTGCTTTTGAACTGACTCAGGCAAGAGCCCTTGTAGAAGCTGAAGCCGCAGCACTGGCTGCTGCAACAATCCGGCCTCAGGAACTGGAAACGTTGCAAAGCACTCTGGAAGACATGAAGTCACCTGAAACCGCCGACGAAGCCGATCGTCGTTTTCATGAAATTATATCGCAAGCAACGAGAAATAATGCACTGGTTATGTCGATTAATAATTTGTGGAAGCTCAGACGCACTGAAGCTCAAATCGTGGCAGCTTATCAGGATGTTTGCTCCCAAAGCGTCGAACAACGCCTGGTAGAGCACACCGCCATTTATGATGCCATTGCTAAAAGAGATTCTGGCGCAGCCCGTAAAGCCATGCATAATCACTTCAACCGTCTAATCAATGCACTTTTTGAGGCGAGTGAAGCGAAGGCTCTCGAAGAGATTAAACGCAGAACTGATGAAACACGCGGGTTGTATTCAATCTCTCACCTTACTCAGTAATTGTTTTGCCACCGGTTGCGCCGGTGCAGGATTAAAAGCTCTGTCCATAAAAAAAGCTCCGTAGAGGAGCTTTTTTCGTCTTATCTGACAAATTAATATCTGTAACTTGTACCAAATGTAATGCGTCTATCTGTCAAACCCTGATAGCAGAGAAGCGCACCTTCATTCACGCAGGACTGCGTAACATCCGATTCGGTCAGGTTTACAGCTTCCACGCCCACGTTCCATTGTTCGTTGATGTCATAGCTAATACTCGCGTTAAGCTGTCCTCTGTCTTCCTGAACAACCGGGAACCCCCAGGGGAAGCTGGACGTACTGCCAAAGTCTGTGGAACGGTAAGCTTCACGCCATGTGTATCGGGCACGAACTGATAAACCATATTTCTCGTAATAAGCCGTTACGTTGTAAGCATTTTCAGACAAATCAACGAGAGGCTGGTTCGCTGTTACTTCAAGGTCTTCAATTCCGGTTGTTAACCGGAATACCGCGTTTGCTCTGCTTGTCGCTGTGTCAACTGAATCTCCGCCGGAGAATTGCTGATACGTATAGTTCGCCGCAACACCAAAGCCAGAAGCCCAACCCAGCTCTTTTTCGAAACCGGACAGGTCATACTGCACCGCCAGCTCGATACCTTTCTGCGTTGTTTCACCCGAATCATTAATCGTTGTTGAAGTCGGCACACACAAACCTACACCAGGTTCCGGACCAAACACGTTAATGTCAGCAATCGGGTTAAATATACCGCCTTGCTCACAGTCCGGACCGGTCACATCGCGGTAACCTGTAGTCGGATCTTCATACGGGTCAACTTGCTGAATCACGTGCAAATCTTTTCTCGTCTTATGGAAATAGCCCACACTGGCTACCGCAGCCGGCGCAAAGTACCATTCAGCGCTGATATCGAAAGACAGTACTTCTTCCGGCGTCAGCCCCGGATTACCTATCGACACCGCAGTGTTCGGGCTGGTGCTGTAAGTGACTGACGTAGACAAATCGTCGTAGTCCGGACGTCTTATGTCCTTGCCCGCCCCAAAGCGCAAAATTACGTCTTCTGCCACATTGGCGACAACATTGAGCCGGGGCAGAATAAAATCGTAATCCCCGCTGGTTTCCACCTGAGAAATAATTTCGTTTCCGGCATCATCCTGAGTAATTGAATTACCCAGTGAATTAACTTCTGTTTCAAGATACCGCACACCAAAATTACCGCGGAATATACCGTACTCGAAGTTCATCTGCGCATAAAGAGCATGGGTGATTTCTTCTATATCGAAGAAAGCATTAACCTGAGAAGTCGGTGCGCTGATCGGCGCTCTGTCTGAGCCGGTGATTGCATTGTTAGCAACAATCGCCGCGTTCAGGGTATCAAGTACACCATCAGGGTCAGATGCAACCAGTTCAGGATCAATAAGCAGGAAATTTTCGATGTAAAGCGCCCGGCCGTCAGCAGCATTAAAATTGTCCGGCCCAGCCACCAGAATATCCGCAAAAAGGTCGCCGGACGGACTTTCGTCCATACTGCGCAACCCGACGTTATTTCGCACTTCATCAGACATACTGGTTGCCTTACTGTAGCGGTAACCAAAATCAATGGTATTAATAAAGTCAATGTTGTCGAGGTAGTACTTAAAATCTACCCGGAAGGCATCTTCTGAGTTTTCAGTTCTGTCCTGTCCGAGATTAACGTCCCGCAGTACCACATTGGCAGGATCAAGAAGCTGTTCAGCCGTAGGCGCATTAGCTTCACCGGATGCAATACCAAATGCCAGACCATTGGTCAGGTCATACTCAAACGGTGTACCGTTCTCATTTGAGTCATTTGTAGCTGCGTTCGGGTTTATGAAGTTAAGCGTAGTATTGAAACTGGGCGTATCTGATTCTGAATTTGAAGAAGATGCTTCAACTGATACGAATAACGTCTCTCCCTGCCACTCACCGCCAATCCGGAATATCTGACTTTTGGTAATGCGTGAATTCGTGTCACTGGAAAAGCGCAGGTTTGGATCCGCACCGCCATCTTCTACCGGTATTACACCTGTCAGTGCAGCTTGAATACTGCCCAGATCCTGACCATCAAGGGAACCAAAGTTAACTGTCTCAAAGGTATCGGGTATTGCTGTGTCTTTTAAATCGCTCAGACCGGATGCCTGAACCCTGGAACTTTCCTGGCGACGCTCCTGGTCATTGATGACCGCATCAAAGAAAAGCTTTGTATGATCATTCGGAGCCCATTCTATGGTACCGGCAAGGTTAACTGTCTCGTACTCATAGTTATCATAATCCTGATTCAGAAACTGCACCGGCAGATAATCGAAAGACTGGGCACTGGCAACACCGCTGTCTGCGGCAACGGAATTATCGCGGTCTGCACGGGGACGAAAAGCAGTCACATCCTGCTCAGTGTAACTACCACTTAAAACGATACCAAAACGGCCTGCGTCAGTGTCCCAGTTATCACCCCATGCACCGGAGAATCTTGGCATAATTCCGTCAGTAGAAAGGCTGCTGTCTTCACCCTGCACCCGAACAGATGCCAGAGGCTTACTAAGTTGCAGCGGACGAATGGTTCGCAGGTTGATTGTACCGCCTACAGAACCTTCAATAGTTTTAGCTTCCGGTGATTTTGTTACCTCAACGGCAGAGATAATGGCTGCCGATACATCTTCAAAATTAATACCGCTACGCCCCGCACCTGAACCGACCGTAGATACACCGTTAATTTCAGTTCGGTTGGCGTTGGTACCCCGAATTTGAACCCCCGTACCCACACCTGCTTCACGGGTAATCTGGACCCCGGTGACGTTTTCCAATACCTCCGCCAGGTTTTGATCCGGCAACTTACCAATATCTACAGCCTGGATTACCTCAATTAAATTGTCTGAGGAGCGTTTTTCTGCAAGGGCGTTTGTCAGAGACTGACGAATACCGGAAACCTCGATAACTTCAAGATCTTCGGTGGCCTCCGGATCGTTTTGCTGCGCATGTGCAACAGACATAGCGTTGATGGCACTGGCAGACAAAATGGCCAGTGAGATCTTAGATAATTTGTGTCCCATAGCTGCTTCCTGTGTTTCCCGAATCAATATAACTGTTTTTAAATTTGCAATCTCAGAAGAGGTTACAAAGCTTTTACATGATATTTACAGGTAAACACCCAAAGGTCAACCTCTTTGGTAATAATAATCACCAATTTTGGTAAATATATAAACAACACAAATTGGTAAATACATAACCATCGTTTAAAGATGTTTATCTAAGAACAGAGATAAAAGAAGATATATACAACAAATTCAACCATTTAAACATTAATGCTGAACTGATTTTATCGTAATGGATAGCAGTAGGAGGACAATTATAAATCTTGGTTATAGTGCACATTCACGCCATGAAACCAGCCCTTCACAAATATTGGTTAACCAAATTCATGTTGAGCCGGTTCATTTAGTGTAAGGGGGAGGAGTCGATATTTCAGACAGACTGTGAAAGGGCTTGCGAACAGGCGTTCGTGACAGCCTCCCAATTACCGTTTTTAATCCATTCAGGTTTGGCGACCCAGGTGCCGCCCACAGCGAACACATTGGGCAGCTTCAGGTAGTCCTCTTTATTATCAGCATTAATGCCACCTGTAGGACAGAAAGACACGTCCCTGAATACAGATGAGACGGCAGACAAGAATGCAGCACCACCGGACAGTGAAGCCGGAAAGAGCTTTTGCTCGGGAAAGCCATATTCCAGTGCGAGTAGAATATCAGCCGTATTTGATACTCCGGGCAGCACAGGCACACCACTTCGCCCCACTGCACCGAGAAGGCCGGGGCTGGAAGCCGGCGTGACAATAAAGTCAGCGCCCGCTTTCAGGGCGTCATCTAAAATACGGGCGTTGATAACCGTGCCGGCACCCACGGTTAATTCAGGTACCTCCTGCTTTATCGCAGACAATGCGTCCAGGGAAGAATCTGTTCTTAACACGACTTCGACCAGTTGAAGACCAGCGTTAGCCATTGCCCTGGCTATATTCACGCCTTCATCGGGGGTGTTGGCCTGTATTATCGGCAGCAAAGACTGCCCCGACATTAATTCAGAAAATTGCTTCATGTTTCAGTTCTCAGATTAGGGTTACAAGTTCAGATTTACCCGCTTTCGAATAAGCGCATAAACCCTGATTCAGGAGCAATGGCACCGGGGAACTGAATAACGATTCCTGCAGCTTTTGCTGCTTGTGCTACAGCGTGACCAACATCGAAACCGGATAGCCGGGCGCCAAGATAAACCCCGTTAAAAGCGTCACCGGCGGATGTCGTGTCAACGACGTTACCTACCGGAGTGATGACATGCTCAGCGACAATTCCGTTGCTATACGTGAGTACTGATGAAGCGCCGTTTTTCACCACCACTTCTGTCGCCCCCAAGCTAGTGCAGTAAGCAACAGCGTCATGGGCATTATCAATGCTGTACAACATCTCCAAATCTTCGACGCCCGGCAATACGATATCAGCGAGTTTGAACGCCGTATTGAAATTATCTACAGCTTCTCTCTCCGCTCCCCAAAGCCTTGCCCTGTAGTTGGGATCAAAGACGATTTTGACGCCAAAACGCTTGAGTTTTTCCAACTTTTGCCAGAATAGCTTGCGTTGATAAGGTTCGATGACCGCAAGTGAGATGCCAGAGAAGAAAAAGTAATCGCAATCAATGAGTTGATTCAGCACATCGTCATCAAGGAAAGAAACAATCTTGCGGGCAGCAGATTGATTACGCCAGTAAGTAAACCGCCTCTCGCCGGCAGAATCTGTCTCAATGTAATACATACCGGGAGCAAGGCTTTCGTGCCGGAAAACATACTTTGAATTAATGCCTTCCTTTTCAAAGCCTGCAATCATTCTGCTACTGAGAGAATCCTTGCCCACAGCCGAGATCAGACCGGTTTCAATATCCCTGAAGCATCGCTTCAAATACACCGCTGAGTTATAAACGTCACCGGCAAATGACTGGTGCATGGTATTTTCATTGAGTGACTTCAACTCCACCATACATTCGCCAAGAAAGTAAATACTGTTCATTACCCCGGCCTCACTTCTTAATGGTCAAACGTTCGACACGGGGGATCAGTACCCATATTGCCAGCATCGCTATGATGGCAAGAGAAGCGCCGATGACAAATGCCGGCGTGTAGTTACCGTCGGCAGTCAGATAAGGCACCAGTGACGTGAGTCCGACGGCACCCAACTTAGCAGCCATACCTGAGAACCCTGAGAGCGAACCCACGGTTTTCTTACCGTAAAGATCACTGGGTAATGTTTGTACGTTGCCGATGGCAGTCTGAAAGCCAAACAGGATTACTGCCATTATCATCACCGCGGCGACAGGGTCACCCGGATCAGCCATGGCTATCAGGGCAGGCAGCATTATTAAGCATCCCAACGTAATCACCAGCTTGCGGGTTTTGTTGGTATCCCATCCCGCTTTCAACCTGTTTTGCGCTAACAGTCCGCCAAACCAGGCACCGAACATCGCGCCAACATAGGGAACCCAGCCATAAATACCGATGGCCTGTACATCCATGCCGTACACTTCATTCAGGTAAATAGGGATCCAGAAAACGAAGAGCCACCAGATAGGGTCAATCGCCGCTGAGGCAATAATGACACCCCAGCTCTCTTTACGTGCCAGAAGCTCGCCGGTTGAGGGCGCATATTCTTCCTCTTCTGCGTCGCTTGCTTGTGTGGTTGACCGCTGGCCAGTGAGGATATACTCCCTTTCCTGCTCCGTGATCCATGGGTGCTTACCAGGCGGCGCTTTCACCAGAATCATCCAGGGTATTAACCAGAGTAGTCCTGCTCCGCCAACAACAATAAATATCAGTTGCCAGTTAAAATAGACTGTCATGTAGGCAATCATCGGAATGGCGATGATGCCGCCTATTGCCGCGCCGGAGTTAAAAATACCTTGTGCCAGTGCACGTTCTTTAGTGGGAAACCATTCGGCGTTCCCTTTGGCCGCGCCCGGCCAGTTTCCCGCCTCGGCAATCCCTAAGATGGCCCGGAAAATACTGAAACTCAGCATACCCTGTGCAAAAGCATGAGCCACCGTTGCCAGTGACCACACACCGATAGACAGCACGAAACCGATACGTGTACCAATCCAGTCGAAAATTTTGCCAAAGATGGCCTGACCAAACGCATAAGCAAACACAAACACAATAGATATATTGGCGTATATCTGTTTACGTTCCAGCGCTGTTTTTTCGGGGAAAAGATCTTCTACAATATCGGGCCAAAGCACACTGAGCGCCTGACGGTCGATATAGTTAATGATGGTCGCCAGGGCAATCAGACTGACAACCCACCAGCGTAATCCGGACATTTTCATAGTCAGTCCTTAATAAAATCTTCACGGGCGGGACTGAACGTGTCAATAAGAATGCCTCCCGTCGGACAAACAGCACCATGCTCGGCATAAGGCGGGATCATGCAACTGTCTCCGGGCTTCATCACTTTCATTACGCCATCGATAGTGAAATGAAATTCGCCTTCCACCACGTAGGAAACCTGTGAATGCCGGTGCTTGTGTGTATACCCCTCTGCGCCTTTATCAAACCAGATTTTCACTGCCATCAGTTCAAGGTTATATCCCAGCATCTGACGTTTGAGGCCATTGCCCAAGTCTTCGATTTCTTTTTCATTGGCTGATAAAAAGTTTTCGCTTTGAGTTTTCATATTCTCTACTCCTGATGGTCAAGCAAAAACACCGCGAGTCCGCCACTCAAGGTAAAGTTTTGTTGCTTGTATTGAAAAGAAAGTGAGGAAGCCGGTTGTGCTTCATTGATTGCAATAAGGTAATCATGACCCGCAATGGCAAGATTGATCAGAGTGACATCTTTATCCTGCGTATAGGCGAGACCCGTTACACGGCTATTAGCGCCCAGCGTGTATTCCTTTGACGGGTTGTATTCACCATGAGGCTCAAGCACGGAAACGAATTTGTGATTCCGGCTCTTTTTAACGCGGCGGATAAATGCGTTTTCGTTCCTCAGATTAAAGTTCGGATCGTTTGCCCCGGTCTGAGTAAATAAAAACGTTTCATTTTTACCAGCAATGCTGGTTTGAGTATAAAAAACCCCGTTGTCGTTCAGCCAGGTGACCTTTGCCAAATCATCTGTAACTTTGCCACTGCCCTTCAGCCACAAATGTTCGTAGCCACTGGCCTCTCCCAACGCCGATAACTGAGCCGGGTTCACAACAACGGGGAAATTCGTTTCGATCAGTTGACCGCTGTAATGCAAAGGCAGGTCAAATTGGTGAGTTTCTTTACCCGCCACTTCAAATATATCCAGTGCGATAGTTTGCTCGAGTTCAGGCAAAGGAATAAGCGCGACTGTGCGGGAAAGAGAAACATCATCGTAAGCAGCAGAAATGGTAGCTTTAGATACGGTTCCGGCTTCACTGCTGTCAAATAGCAATAACTCCGGAGCATTTGCATTGGCTACATCAACGTCGCCGTTAAAATGACTCCTTTCGTCCACCACCACGGTATTGTGCGCTACAGTCTGCTTTGCGTATGTTTCGTTTTCCGGTAAATAGCGTCCGCCAAACTTGGCTTCAACATTCAGAAACCGTGCTGCGCCGTAGTCGGTCACGATCTCAGCACCGTGGTCGTAGAATTGCCAGGTCAGCTTGTCAAAATGGCCATGACCAAGACCTTGCGATGCCGGTTTAAACAGCAGTGCAGCACCATTTTCCTGAGGCTCCCGCATTATCACCAGGGCCCCTTCTTTCCCATCATGACCATCTCCGAACGCCACAGAGCTGAACGCATACGGCGTTACTTTTTGTGCATCCAGTGCGTTGGCTACGGCAAGTCCTGCCCCGGTAAGCAGGATCTGGCCTTGCTTTTCAGCAATATCTAAAAGCCCGGTATCACCCGTGATCTGATACGCTGCTGCCACCCCGTGAACCAGTTCAATAGTATCAATGCCTTTACTTTTTATAGCGTCATTTATCGGAAAGAATTTGCCGTTATAGCTCAGTTGAATCGTCGCGTTGATGGCTTTTAGCAAAACGTGGTCGCGGTAGGCAAAAATTTGTCTGTCAGGCTCATTATTTTCTATAGCGCTGGCAAACGTGACGAATGGCAGCAGGGCAAATCGCTGATAATAAGGACCTTCGTTGTAGTAACCATCCGGTGAGAACAGGATATCCAGTTGTTTCAGGAAGCCGCCTTCACCCGATTTATCCAGGTCATAAAGGGCTTTCTCAACCCACTCTGGCTGATTCATTACATAACCACTCATCCCGACACCTGCAGTTGCCCACGTGCCGTGGTTGTGCACTTTATTGAAAGTAGATGGCTGACCTTCTGAGATGAAAAGCGCTACCGGCTTCAGCAGGTTATCTTCAATTAACTTACGCTCATCCGCAGGTATGGCATCGTAAACAAGATCATATGCCTGAATGGTGTACACCAGCCACATTGCCTCATTTAAGCTTTGCCAGAAAAACTTACCGGGATTCTGGGAATTCACTTTACGCTCAGGGTGCACATCCAGTGTCGGGTACAACTCCGCGTAATCCAGCAGCATCTTGCGCACAAAATCTCCGTAGCGCTCATCCTGACTAATTTGATAAATCAAACCGGTCCGGTACATATCCTGATAATTTTTCTTGTGCTTTTCGTGGGTATAGCCACCGGCACCGTCTACAGGAACCGGTACATCGGTTTGTTGCGAAATCAGTGCATCCACATGTTGTTTTTCAGACTCATAAGCAGTGGCAAACCGTCCCGGTACGTTAACGGCCTTACGCATTGCCACAACATCCTCTTTGGTGATCACCAGATTCGGATGCTGTGCCATGGTTTTACCGCTAAAAATAATCAATGAGGCAAAAGTAAAAACGGCAATGGCTACTTTTATCACTTGTTTCATAATCTACTTACCTTCCCCTGACTACTGTGCCTGACGCGTATTGTTTTCAATCAACGCGAAAGGTCCGCCTTCAGCGTTCAGCTCTTTAACTTGCGGATTACCGGTGGCTTTAAACGCATTGCCGGTTATCTCTGTCTGCGGCTCACCGACGGTATGCTCAACAATTACAGGCTCAGAATGATCAAACTGGTTATCACTTATCGCAGTGACCTGAACACCATGCAGATATACAGATGCAGACGTTTTATTACGCTTTCCTTTACCCACGTTACTCAGCGTATTGCCTGACATGGACAAATGCGGTCCGAAGGTGCTTTCGTCAGTACCGCCCCGGTATAACGTTACAACTGCTCCGGCAACATTCCTGAACGTATTATTTGTTAATGAAACATATTCTGCGTTGTAGATCCCCAGGTCTTCGATTTCGGTATTCAGCACCAGAATATCACCGGTAATATTTTTAAAATTGCTGTCAGCAATTGTGATGTTGTCTGCGAATGCACCTTTGCCAGAGAGGAAAAAGTGGAAAGTGTGGTTAATGTCTAACTGACTTACTTTTACGTTTTCAGCGACAAAGCGGTAGTTGTGCAGCATGCCCCACTTTTTCGTGCGTACGACACTGTTGCCAGCCGCATCCGGACTTGCAGCACCGGTAAGGGAGAGATTAGCCAGTTTCAGGCTTCCGCCGTCATGTACTTCAAATAGTGTTGAACGCTCAAAGCTGATTTCCGTTTTGCCGTCTCCTGCACCTGTCAAAGTGATTACCTTATTGATTTTGACAATTCGGGGAACGACAAACTTTCCGGCCTCAATATGAATAACGTCACCGTCTTCCGCCCTGTCAATGGCACTGATAAGTGCATCAGCATCAGCCGCAACCGTCACCGTTTCACCAGAATCAAATGCGGTAGTCGCCGGCGTTTTCGGATACCAGGCTACTCCGGTATCCTCTTTCGCAATAACCTGAATATCGCGGTTTACACCTGCCTTCAGAGAATCATCAGCCGGATAGAGTAGGCCATTATCTGCTCTTTCCAGCGCAACCTCCTGTTTGCTGAATCCACTCCGGATATCAGCCAGCACATTCGTATTAGCAACATTTTCTGAAAAACGGATGCCGGAAACGTCATCAAAAACAGTAAAGGGTTGGGTTCCATTCTGATTCAGCACCAGGTTTTGTGTGAAAGCGGAATTGACCGGCGTTGCTGTTCTTTCTGCATCGCTGCCTGCCGCGAATTGAATATGATCCACATTGATAAAGGTATTACCGGCAATCAGCGCATTTTCAACCTGGTGATAGCGGTTCACAGGAGAGTCCGGCACGCCGTTCATCACGGTAAAGCCGCTACCAAAACGGTAACCCGTCAAGCCTTCGAGATAGTTGTTTTTAATTATCTGATGCTTGTTAATGACCCTGATGCCACCAGTATGATCCTGTCCGTTACCTGTAAACACATTGTCTTCAACTTTATTGCCGTTACCGTGACGTAATGTCAGCGTGCCTCTGGCTTCGTTAAATACGTTGTTAGTTATACTGTTTTTACCGGATTTCACCGATATGATTTCTACTTCACCATTTGTCTGGTCGAAGTAGTTATAAGACACATTAGTAAACGAGTCGGTCAGCGAGTAATGGCTGGTTCCGATGCGTAGTGTTTCACCACCGTTTGAACCGAATACAGGACGGAAGCCAAAATAGTTATGATCAATCTGATGATAATTTTCCTGACTGGCTTCACTGTTCAGCCGCACGGCGACTGTCACGCCTTTGTTGCGTTTTCCGGCCAGATGGCTGTGGTCGAACCGGTTATGCTTTCCGTATAGCGCAACCCAGTAATCCGATTCCTGTCTGTCAGGATTGTTGTAATTATCAATTACCACTTCCGATACTCTGGAGTGGCTGGCCAGTTTCTTGCCATCGCGGAACTCAATCACTGCGCTTCCCGGCGCGAAGCCGTTTTTAAATACCAGTCCGGACACATGCAAATATTCGCCGGCAAGTTTCAAATCAGATTGCCCGCTGAGAATCACTTTGCCTTTTTCTTCCGCTGTTAAAGATACCGGCGCATTTTTGGTCCCTTTAGCAGAGAATACGATTTCGAAGTCTGTCCACACACCATTTTTAAGAATAACGGTATCACCGGGCGCCAGTTCTTCAGCAACACGTTGATATTCTGCCGGAGTGGCAACGAGATATTCACCGGCAGTGATAGTGAAGGATGTAATGAAGCCAAAAAGTATCAGGCAAAGCTTCTTCATTTTGTTCTTGTCCCTTGTCTGTTTCACCCGTAAAGAGTTGCTGAAAACACCATGTAAATCATAGCTCATAGTGCTTCAGCGGGTTCGTAGGGTAGTACGAGGTTCCTGTTTCATTATTATTGCTTTTAGGAGACAGGTATTTGGCTAAAGCTTTCGCTTCAGCAAATGCTTATTTATTCAGCTTCAGGAAGTAGTCGTAAATTTCCGGTACATTGCCATTTCCCATGCCCGCATCAAAGGCTGCCTGCAGATAAGACGAAGAGCCTTCTGCAATTTTAGATTCAGTACCGAGATCACTGACCATTTGCAGGAAATAGCCTAAATCTTTATTTGCATTCGCAATGGAAAAACCGAGATCGCTGACATTGTCTACTGCATAGTTTTTGCAGAATTGCATGAAAGGAGAGTTCGAAGGACCCGCTGACATAATGTCGAACAGTTGCTGGCGGTCTACGCCCGCACGTTCGGCCACAGCGAAGGCCTGAGACATGGTGCACACGGTGGTCATGCCCATAAAATTATTGATTAACTTAGTAGTATGGCCGGCACCCAGTTCACCGAGATAGAAAACATTCTCGCCCTGATCATCAAGTACAGGTTTTACTTTTTCAAAGGTGGCTTTGTCACCTGCAGCCATGATGTTCAGTAAGCCATCTTTTGCATGTGCAGGTGTGCGACCCAGCGGAGCGTCGATCATAGACGCGCCTTTTGCAGCCAGGTCTGCGCCGATTTTTCTCGTGGAAGCAGGAATCGAAGTGCCGAAATCGATCAGCACAGAACCTTCTTTCATCCCTGCCAGCAAACCATCTTCAGCGTATACCACTTTCTCAACAATCGTTGACGTGGTCAGGCAAAGCATAACAATATCAACCGCTTCTGCCAGTTCCTTGCCCGTCTGTACCGTTTTTCCGCCCCGCTCTACACACTTGGCTACGGCTTCTTTATTTAAATCCATAACAACAAGGGGGTAACCTTTGTTTTGCAGGTTTTCCACCATGTTACCGCCCATAAGACCAAGGCCAATAAAACCGATTACTGGTTTAGACATTACTATCTCCCGAATTCATTGTTGCAAGCAGTCCTGAGATTGAGTTGAACTTCCCCGCCTGTCATCACCGGCATAGTTCAGCTTTGTTCAATTATTCAGATGACACTACTTGAATTGCCAAACAAAATGGTTGATAGCCATGACCAACCAATCACAATAAAAAGGTATTTTTATCAGACCAATTTGTCAACCAATTATTTTTACCAAAAATAGTAAGCAGTGTTAACAGAGTACATAAATTTTACAAATAATTGATGTGGGAATAGAGATAAAAGAAGCAATATCAGGGAGTTATGGAAACTTCGGTGGCAGGCATATATCCGGAAAATTAAACGTGACTCGCCGGCAAAATAATTGCCGGCCAAATTGGTTGACCAATACATTCACCGGCCGGTGAGAGGGTAGGTTTTTACAGATCCAGCACTAAGCGTCCGCTTCTGGCCCTCGAACAGCAAGGGGTGATCAGTCTCATCTGTTGTTTTTCTTCGTCGGTGAGAAAAACATCGCGGTGATCGGCTTCGCCATCCAGCAAGCCGGTGACACAGGTGCCGCACACCCCTTCTTCACAGGAAACCGGCACAAACACGTCATTTTCTTCCAGCACCGAGAGGATTGTGCTGTCTTTATTCACGGTGAAAATGTCACCACTGGATTTGAGTTCAATCTCAAATGCTTCATCTGATGAGGTATCCGTTTCTGCTGCGGTGAAAAACTCGCGGTGCAGTTGTGAAGGCGATAATCCGGCGTTCTTTGCCGCGCTGAGCACATCTTGTATAAACCCGCCCGGCCCGCACACATACACCTGTGCTTTATCAGGCGCACCATAAAAACAACTGTTCAGATCAACCCGCTTACCGGCGAACGCAGCCTTACTGATAACGTGCACACAGGATGCCGGTCCGAGCCGGTCTGCATACACGGCCCGTTTGTCGTCAGCAACTGCATAGAAAACACGGAACGGCCGCCCTGCTTTCTGACAGGCTTCAGCCATGGTCACAATGGGCGTAATACCAATACCGGCAGCAAACAGGTAGCAGGGCGCATCGCTGTTATCGAGGGCAAAGTGATTACGGGGCTCACTGATGATCAGCGTGTCGCCTTTCCGCACTGTTTCGTGCACGCTCACAGAGCCGCCACGGCTTTGTTTATCTTTTAGTACGGCGATGGTGTAATGATTATCTTGCGGCTGACCGCACAGAGAATACTGACGGGTGAAATCACCCGGCAACTGCACATCAATGTGCGCACCGGCTTGCCACTCAGGCAACCGGAGGCCATTTTCAGCCACCAGCTTCAACTGACACACCGAATCATTGAGTAAGATTTTAGAGACGACAGTAGCTTTAATCATGCCACCTGCTCCGCAACAGAAGACTCAGATTCAAGCTTGATGGCTTTTGTGATCATGCGTCTTGCCTGCACACCGCCCGCGTCGATATCCAGTTTCAGTAAATGGCGTTCAGGATAGCGGCTGAGGTTCCGTTGCTGGCGTTCCAGCATTTCCTGATCTTCAGCAAAAATTTTACCCTGCCCCTCGCGAATTTTATCGGTCAGTGCCGGATCCTGCGGTTTGAATTTTCTGGCCATGCCCCAGAAGTACAGAATAGAAGTGTCGGTCGCCGGCGTGATGAAATCCACCACAATGCTGCTGGCTTTCACCTCATCGGGTGCGTGATACCCGCCGTTACCGGCCAGAGCTACGCCCACTTCAATCATCACGTGACTGGGTAAGTCGAAGCGGCAAATTTGCCAGCGGTCTACCGGCGCATTCTTATCCAGCCCGTTCATCTCCATTGCCGCCTGCCAGAATGGCGGAGGCATAATGTTTTCCATAAACCGGCTGGTGACCACCTGCTTACCTTCCATGGTGGTTTTTACCGGTGTTTCATCAATTTCCTTTTGTCCGATACTGGTGGCATGCACATAGGTTTCGTGCGTTAAATCCATGAGATTATCTATCATCAGCCGGTAATCACAGGCGATTTCATACAGCCCGCCGCCGTACGCCCACTCAGGACTTTCTGCCCACTCAAGATGAGGAATGTCAGACACACAGGCTTTTTCTTTGTCGCCGGGCCAGATCCAGATGTAGCCATACTTTTCCTCAACAGGAATAGCACGGATGCAGGGAAAACGTTCCGTTCTCTGA
Organism: Alteromonas sp.; assembly: GCF_984505615.1. Taxonomy (NCBI): domain Bacteria; kingdom Pseudomonadati; phylum Pseudomonadota; class Gammaproteobacteria; order Alteromonadales; family Alteromonadaceae; genus Alteromonas; species Alteromonas sp. The sequence continues at coordinate 35,763 of NZ_CFHOXV010000032.1, forward strand.
TTAGGCATAGAGTGGGTTTTACCGGTTTTGTCCATTTGCAAACCGTGATAACCGCATACCAGCTTGCCCTTTTCCACGTAACCCAGCGACAAGGGTGCTCCCCGGTGAGGACAGAAATCTTCAACGGCCTGAATTGCCCCTGTTTCATCACGATAAAAAGCAATGTCGATATTGCATACGGTTCTGCCAAGTGGCGCTGTGGCATTTACCTCGTCAGCGGCAGCCGCCACATACCAGGTATTTTTCATAAACGTCGTCATAGAAACACCCTGAAATTGGATCCAATGTTAAAGTAAAGTAACGGCATTAACCCTACACTAACTTTAATATTGGATCCAATAGATCATTATTCGGACTAATAAATAGTGTTAAACCGGTTTAGCAAACAAGAATGGATCCAAAGAACGAAATATGCGTTGTCTCACGGAGTACATGATGTTTTTCACGGGGGCGTGTATGCTTGTGTCAGTTTGTACAGCATAAACAACAGGTTCATTTTGGTTACAGGTAAACACGCTGTTATCAGTATTCTGAGAAACAAAATCCTTTCCGGTGATTTTGCTCCGGGTGAGCGACTGGCGGAAATCCCCACCGCAGAAGCGCTGGGTGTATCACGTACTCCGGTACGCATTGCATTCAGACAGTTAGCTCAGGAAGGACTGCTTACCAAACTCCCGCGACGTGGTTATCAGGTACGTCATCTTAATCAGGAAGACATAAACGGTTCTGTGGAAGTGCGTGGTGTGCTGGAAGGACTGGCCGCGCGGCTGGCGGCAGAGAAAGGCCTGAGCGAAGCGCATCAGGCACAATTAGCAGAATGTCTGCATGAGGGCGATGAGATTTTTGCTGACGGCGAACTCACCGATGATGATGTACAGCGTTATGTAGAAATGAACAACACCTTCCATTCGGTGATCCTTGAAGCCAGTTGCAATCCTGCCATTGCGGCGGCATTACAGCCCAACGAATTTTTACCCATGGCCTCGGTCAGCGCCATGGTATTTGATCCGAAAGACAGCGCCAGGGAATACCGGCGCCTGCTTTACGCACATCAGCAGCACTATGCCATTGTTGATGCGTTGCTAAACCGTCAGGGAGCGCGTGCAGAAGCCTTAATGAAAGAGCACGCTCATGCTGCACTGGTGCGGTTCGATGCAGTGCGGGACTCTTCATCAGTGAAAGTGTACCGGTTAGCCGGGCAAAAGTGAGCAAAGAGAAGCCGGCAGAGATGTGACTCTCTTTACTGATGATTTCCCATATCCTTGTCCGGCCTCACCCGCATAAAACTGGCAAACCTGGGCAGACCTTTTTGTGTTCTGCCGTAGAATTTATACGTGATCCAACTACCCACCGGTGGCGGACTTGCGCGATCTGCATCGCTCAGGCCACTGCCTACATTGAAAATCAGGCCATCCCGGCTTTGCACGATGAGCGAGCCGGTCAGTCCTGCATATTTTCCTTTCGCCGGCACATAGCCAATCACTTCAGCTTCATCATCTTCATGACGTTTCAGCTTCAGCAGCAGCTCACTGCGACCATCCTTATACAGGGCCTGCCTGTGATGCAGCATAAGTCCTTCACCGCCCGCATTAACGACCTTATCCAGCCTTTGCTCCAAAGTTGCTGCACTAGCAGTCTGCTCCTGAGGCACAGCTTTAAGCGTAATGCTGTTTGTACTGGCCACCAGCTTATTGATTAGTTGTACCCGCTCAGCAAAGGGTTTTGCGGAACCCGGCAGGTCGAACACCATCATGCTGACTTCTTTCCACCGTTCATCCGGCGTATCACGCAGTACTACCGATGCAATACGCTGAAAATCATTACGCTTCGTCCACAACTCCCCGTCCAGCGCCTGTGCCGGCCAGTTCGCAGTAAACCATTCCGGCGCATGTATTTTATTGCCATTTCGCGTTTTCAGTTCTGTACCCGTCCACCGCGCCCGGACGCCATCCAGCTTTTCACTTACCAGGTAATTTTGAATATCAATCGAATCTGAGTACTGTGAAGCGAGTTGCAAAGGCATCTTTTCTTCATCAGCAGGCTTATTTGCCAGCGCAGCAGCAGAGAAGACAGTTACAATCACAAGCATAAAAGCACGGGCGGGATGTGTCATTCAGGTAGTCCGATAAGGTAAAAGACTCAGACTACAGCGCGGCCCCGATAAGAAAACCGGGCTTACGGGCAGATTAGGGGCGGTTTCAGGGTGCCTTAAATAAAAAGGGACCAAGTGGAAGGCGCATTTGAGGAAATGCGCCGCGGTATTCAGCTTACCTGATAATGCGCCTTAACGGTGTCGATGAAAGCCTGCCAGGTTTCATTAGGTTGCCAGATGGCATCCAGGTCTGCCTTCGCCTCAGCTTCAGGCTCGCCCAGCTGAGTGACGCGGTACAAATAGGTAAACACAGCGCCACGCCAGTTCAGTTTACAATGAGTCAGCGTTGTTCCTTCCCGGCTCTGTGCCTGCTGCATATAACCCACGTACTCCTGAAAATTTTCCAGCGTCGGATTATCCCACACCACCTGCACATTCTCGTACGCCAGGCCGGTATTCAGAACAATTTCCCGTTCCTCACTTCTGTCACCGGGGATCAGGTCAATCACAGTGGTCACGCCCTGCGCTTTGAACACATCAAAATGAGGCTTTGACGGCAGGCCGGAACTCACCATATTCTCAGTATTTACCTGAAAATTCTTCAGCGGCGGCAGCTTTTCAAAGTTACCGCTGTCGGCAGCCTGAGCAAGTGTAGTAAACATCAGAGTAGTCAGTAGTAACAGGTGTTTGAATGCGTTCATCGTTCCCTCTTTGGCGCATGGTTCGGGCAGTTTCACTAAACTTACTATAGGACTTAACGCCGCGCCGCACTACCATTCTTTCAATTGCTGGAAATCTTTTATTCTGTCCCGTTGCATCACCATGGCTTCGAATACGTCTGAGAAACTACGGTTTGCGGCACTTAAATTAGGAAGAGACAGGTTCGCCTGAATAAAAAACTCATCTGCCTGATCCTGCCACGCCTGCTCCCACCATCCGGTAATGACATGCCGGCTATTCATCATCCGCAAACTCGTCGGTAACTTATCGGATTTTTCAGCATTAATCTTTGATTGTGCCGGCAACAGATTCCAAAGATCATTGTTAGGCCAGCGTGCAAATGGCATTGCGTGATCGACCGCATAACTGTTTATCCTGATAGCCTTGCTGGACCAGCAGCATTTCACTTCTTCCTGCGTCAGCAACTTGTCCACGCGGCCCCTGACTCTGGCTGTTGTTCTGACAGGGTCTTCCCAGCTAAGTGCACGGAGTAAATCCCCTTTAGAGACCGCACGGTTTTGTCTGGTCATGTAGCTTTCCATCAGCGCTACCCATTCATTCACCAGCGACGGTTCTATCCAAACGCTGAACCGTGAAAGGGAATCCCAGACGCGTTCAGGCACATAGAATTTACCCACAGATGCAAAATAAGCCCCGTCGAGTGACAGGCAGTCCTTAATACGGGGATGGTTAAGAGTGACATGAAACACATTGTCTTTTGTGCCGGGAAGCGTGATGTATCTGGCCGGCATATCTCTGATAACGGTGGCCACATCTTTTATTGTGCGATGAACAGCACGGGCACTCAGAGGGTCTGAGAAGTTCGCCCCGACATACAAATCATTGCCGGAAAACGAAGCCAGTTTTCCCCAGCCATCTTCTTTCAGGAATCCGGGCTTTTTAGCCGGGTCGCTGTTCTGCGGTAGATTAAAATGATCGAGGAGAGGCTTAAATAAACGGATCCAATACAACGCCACCAGTCCCGCCGGTAATACAACATACCCGTCGGTACGGTCGATAACCGCTCCTGGGTGACCTTCGGCTATTCTGAGAAGCGTTCTGAGTAAGGCGACTTTGTATGTTGATGACTTACTGTCGTTTACGATGATATTTCGAAGTAACGGAAATGCACCGGAGCCGTCGTCCGGTAGCGTGAGTACCACGGTTTCCCATGTTACGTCGCTACGTCCAAGTTCATCATGTTTTGCTTTTTTGTTCAGCAGCCTGAAGCTTAATCCAAACCGCTTTGCCAGCGCTGACAGTTCATCTGCGGAAACCGGATACATAGTGCGCCCGTCATCAACTGCGCCACCATGGCGAAGAGAGATAACAATTTTGCCATTGGCTTTTAGCAGACCACTGACTTTGCGCAGGCAGCGCTCCCGCTCAGAAGGCACAATGTGCATCCAGACCGCGCTGAGTAAGATAAGATCGAACCGGGCAGACAGGTTAAACACTTTTTTGAGTTCCGGCAGACTGTCATCCAGCCAGTGAACAGGTTGATTTACGGCATAGTGTTGCGCCCGCTCGCGAATGCCGCCGGCTGGCTCAACAGCAACCACACTTAACCCTCTGGACGCCAGATAGCGCGCATCACGACCGGAACCGGCACCAATATCCAGCGCAAAGCCTTGTTGCGGTATTTCATCCAGCCAGTCCTCATGCACCTGTTCGAAAGACACACTGTTGTACTGCGCAGTCAAACGCTCAGCATGCTTCGAATAATAGGTGATGTTGTCAGTCAAGCAGCGTTTCCTTCGCCAGCTATTTGCAAGATGCAATTGAATGAAACAGGTATATCAGCAAGGCGGGTTTGGCACAAGGGAGAGATACTCAGCAAAATGACCTTGCGGGAAAACTACAGGTGTTGACTCATGTAGGCCAGAGCAGTTTCAAATGCTGACTTCTGGAATCCTTTTAAACCCGTCTCGCTAAACTCTACGTACATCTGGCTATCTTTTAATGCTGCTTTAATTTCGGTCGGCGGCATTATGATAACTTGCACCCCGCTTAGTAATTCCAGCGCCGCCTCCAATTTGAAGCCAATAGCGCCACCGGCAAACTTGCCCTTCATCGGACGCTGGCGGATAACGATTATTTCGATTTTGTAATCCTGCACCAACTGCGCGAAGGATTTTTGGAAATACTTAAGCTCATGGGCAGTAGCAGCTTTTTGCAGGCTCAATTTACGAGTGCGGCAATCAGGGAGCCGGAACATATCGTTCTCAAGATTCAACAGGGCAATGTTTGCATCATTTCCCGCCAGTTCTACACCACATACACGCATTAAAAACTCCGCTTATAAATATCAGGTCAGAGTATAACGGATTTGCTGGTATTGCGGGTTGGTTTTTCTGATCACCAACATTCTTTATTTCTCACTTTGGCTTTCCAAAATGTGACCAGGGAATTACAGATAATTCACCCTGCTGGTAAGGTGTTGGCCTGACGAATTTTGTAGATTAAGACCTAAAACAGCCACCGCTTAATCGAATCAATATTTTCGATAACAATTTGCTGCGCTTTAGGATCCGCGGAGATAGTGTTCTGATCAACATTCATCATCTGCAGGAGGTACTGCACCATTGAACCCCGCACTGTAATCAGCAGGCGATTCTCGGTCATGCCGTAATCACCGGCAACGATGGCCTGTTGCTCTGCGGTAAGACGTCCGTCTGGCTTAAAGCAGACATTAACCTGCGTCATCCAGTCGAAGTCTGACGCTTTCTGAACATCGCTTTTACCAACAATATCCGGCTCACCGTAAAAACGGGTCAGCACGAAGTCTCTGAATGCCTGATTTTTTTCACACCATGCCCTTACATACCAGCGAAGCCCCGAATGCACAATTGAATGCGGCGCGATAATCCGGCCATCTCTGTCAGGGCTGTTGATGGAGCGATAATCGACTTCGAGCCGCTCGCCTTTCTGGCAGGCTCTGGCGAGTATCCGGAAGATTTCAGGTCGCACCCTGTACTGAGGCAACGGCATCATGTGCGTATGTTCGAGCCCTAGCGACAAGTTCCCGAATGTTGTTACCAAATCGCTGTTGCGCTGGGCGAGCTGCAGATATTCGTCCACCAGACCAGAGGTAAGTTTGGGGGCAAAGTTCTCTGACGGTTCGTAACCTTTGCTGGAAGCGTTGTACTCGAGATTTCCGGGGGCCACCAGCCGCAGATAGTCATTTATATCTTTAGATGCCTGTTGCCGGCCGATACCGAAATAGCCCGTCAGATGCGATGCATTCAGCTTGCCTTCCCATAAAGCAATAATTTCAATCAGGCGGTAGCGTTGCAGTAAATCGTAGCGTAGCGGCCACTTATCAGTTTTGATTTCCATATGCATCCGTAGGCGACATGTCTTTCGAATATAACACCATAGCAAGGTAACTTTTACAAACATTGCATCACCTTACGTGGTTTTAAAGGCGACACATTCAAATCATAAAAATCATGCACTTACATTTTAACCACTCAAATACTGCCAGTCTCAACAATAAATAAGCCTGCACCTGCCTGATTATACGACGTGTCTTAATGTACAGTAATTGATCTGCCGTGAGCGGCGACATATTGTTCATTTCAACAACGAAACGGAGACAGCCAGTGACTTATTCAAAACATGCTCAACAACGCTGTCAGCAAAGAGGTATTTCCGCTGACTATGTCCTGCTATTAGAAATGCTCGGTGCCGAAGTGATGCAGAAAGGCGGCAGCTACGTTCTCCGGTTAGACAAGGACACACAGAAGTCACTGGCAAAACGACTGAAACGCCTGCTGATGCAGGTACAAAAAGATATTTATGTAGTGGTAACGGAAGATGACACCCTCGTCACCGCTGCGCACAAGTATTAAGGAGCAGCTATGACGATCAGAGTAACCCTGCAGCAGAATGGAAAATGTACGCGCAAGGAATATCGCACGCATAAGCGTGCAGTCCTGTCGATTAAACGCTGGTTTGCGGCAAACAACGGGATCGCCATGGTGTATCAGCCCGGCAAGTTACCTGTGGTTTACCGCAACCAGTATGAACTGCCCGAACAGGCGTTTCAGTCAAAAACCAATTTTTACCGCACAAAAGCGTGGCTGACGCTCAGGGTCAGGGTACTGGCTGCATCTGATGGCCGCTGTAAGCTGTGCGGAATCTCTGCTGAAGCGGGTGTCTCGTTGCATGTTGACCATATTAAGCCGCGCAGTCAGTACCCTGAACTCGCGCTGGAAGAAAGTAATCTGCAGGTATTATGCGAAGCCTGCAATTTAGGTAAGATGACCAGCGAACTAACGTTTGAGTCTTCGAAGTAACGTGTTGTATTAGTTCACATAAGGATAAATTATGCAGTATCAGGATGGTCACTTACGCTTCAGCCCTTCGGACCTGGTTAACTACAGTCGCTCCGCATTTATTAGCTGGATGGACAGACGTGCAACCGAAGATGCCGGTATTAAAGCACTAAAGGATACCCCCAGCACAATGCTGTCGTACCTCGCAGAAAAGGGGTACGAGCATGAGGATGCGTTTCTGGAAATCCTCAAGCGTGAGTATGAAAATGTTGTGACTGTGGATGTGGATAATACCACAAAGGCAATGCAGATTGAGGCAACATTGAATGCCATGCGATCTGGTGCCGATGTCATCTTTCAGGCCCGACTGAGTCACGGTGATTTTGCAGGCTATGCAGACTTCCTGGTTAAGGTGCCAGAACCATCTGATCTCGGAGCCTTTTCCTATGAGCCCTGGGATACGAAATTAGCTAAACAACCAAAGGCCTATTTCATTATTCAGCTTTGCTGCTACGCCGAAATGATTGAGGCTGTTCAGGGCAGGCTACCGGATAATCTTACTGTGGTGCTGGGCACACAGGAAAAGGCCACGTATCGAACAAGAGACTTTTACGCCTACTACCAGCGTATCAAATCTGACTTTCTGCAGTTACAGCACACGTTCGATGCCACGAAGCCGGTTGACCCCTTCTCAGCCGGCGATGTGGGAGAATGGTCATCTTATGTAGATACTCTTCGCGAACAACAGGATCATCTGTCAAAAATTGCCAATATCACGCGCAACCAGATTAATAAGCTCAACGCACTCGGCATTATGACCTGCGCTGAACTGGTGTCAGAAACCCGCGCCTCTTTACCGAAAATCAACGTGCAGGTTTATCAGCGGCTGAAGCAGCAGGCAGCCATTCAACTTGAAAGCGAAAGCGCTGGAAAAATTGCCTGTGAATGTTTACCTGAAGTATCGGGCGAAGACCGCCTGGGCTTCCGGGCTTTACCTCCTCATAGCAATAGTGATCTGTTTTTTGACCTCGAAGGCTTTCCCTTTACCGACGGTGGACTTGAATACCTGTGGGGCGTCACCTGCTTTGACGAAAATGGTCAGCGTTTGTTCTGGGAACGCTGGGCTCACGACCACCAGCAGGAAAAAAACGCCCTGATTGATTTCGTTAATTTTGCCTTCACGCGCTGGCAGAATGACAGAAACATGCATGTTTATCACTACGGGCATTATGAAATATCTGTGCTTAAGCGCCTTATGGGCCGTTACGGCGTGATGGAAAATCAGATCGACGATATGCTGCGTGCTGGTGTATTCGTCGACCTGTATCAGATCGTCAGGCACGCCGTGTTGGTGGGTGCCCCGTCCTATTCGATCAAAAAAGTAGAATTACTTTACCGTGAAGCCCGGGATACAGATGTAGCATCCGGCGATGATTCCGTTGTTGTATACGCCAACTGGCGTTCAAATCCGGACGGAGATGACTGGCAACACTCTGAGGCACTGAAGTTTATCCGCAGTTACAACATTGATGACTGCGATTCGACTCAGGAACTGACTGAATGGCTGCGCGGCGAACAACGCCGTTCGGGTATCGACTATCAGCCTCTCGATATTACCGCCGTCAAAGCGACGACACCTTCTGAGGGCAGCGTCCTCCTTCCGCATAAAGTCACTGAAGATAAGCTACGGAACATCGCAGCAGATACCCGAAACGAGCCTGATGATCGTCACATCGCTACTGTGCTGGCTGACCTCACTGATTTTTATCAGCGTGAGGACAAGCCGACTTGGTGGAAGTTCTTCGAACGCCTGGAAATGACCTTTGATGAATTGTATGAGGATCCTGACTGTCTGGTGGATTGTGTTTTCATGGAACATGATGCGTCGGGCAAGCAACCGGTTCTGATTTACCAGTACGATATTAATCAGGAATTCAGGAACAAGCGCTTCACTCAGGCTTTTGTTATCGGCGCAAACGGGCAAAAAGTATCAATAAAAGCCGTTGATACTGATAAAGGGCATGTGCAGATTAAAGCCGATTCCGGATTCGGATTACCGCAAAATATCACGCTCATCAGCTATGAAATTTTCAATAAGAAGTCTCTGGAAGCATCGCTATGGGATTGTGCTCAGCGATTTGCCGAATTCAGACAAATTCATCCTGCATTAAAATGCTTTCTTTTGAGACAATCCCCGGGAATCGATTCTGACTTGTTGCGAGCTATCGACGCCGCCAGAGATGACCAGAAGCTGGCGCTGATTGAGCAAGCCGTATCAGCCATGAATGACACCTTTTTATCCATTCAGGGGCCACCCGGCACAGGTAAAACTTATACCGCTTCCCATGTGATTCTGCATTTGCTCGGCCAGGGCAAACGTATAGGTGTGTCCTCAAACAGTCATGCTGCAATCAACCACCTTTTGATGGCGACAGCGCAATTATCAGTAGATAAGCAAACGCCTTATCCTATATATAAAATTCAAACCGATAATGACGACGACATATTCCGGAATTATCCAATTCAGCATGTTAATACTACGCGGAAAAGTCCGTTTGAGATGACGTCGACCGGCCTCGTTGGTTTCACTGTGTGGGGAGCACAAAATACTGGCCCTCAACTCGATTATCTGTTTGTCGATGAAGCCGGACAGGTTTCAATAGCCAACCTGATAGCAATGGCCCGGGTTGCAAGGAATATCGTTGTGATGGGCGACCAGATGCAGCTGCCGCAGCCTGTTCAGGGCACTCATCCGGGCGACAGTGGTAAGTCAGTACTGGATTTTCTGCTCGATGATTTAAGAACTATCCCCGCTGAAAAAGGTATTTTTCTGAACCGGACCTATCGTATGCACAACGATGTGAACCAGTTCATTTCAACCATGATTTACGAAGGCCGGCTTGAAAATCATCTGGCTTGTGATAACCAGAAAATTATTTACCCGGTGGCGACTTCGTTTCCTGAAACCGGGATTTTCCCCGTGTGTATACCTCACTCCGGCAACAAACAGCACAGTCCGGAAGAAGTATCCAAAATAACTGAACTGGTAAACCATTTTCTGACCTGCACGTTCCGGGAAAAAGACGGCAGCGTCAGACCCGTTACCACCGGTGACATACTCGTCGTTGCGCCATTCAACCATCAGGTTAACGAACTGAAAAAGCATATCGGCTCCAGGGCTCGTGTGGGAACCGTCGATCTGTTTCAGGGCCAGGAAGCACCAATAGTGATTGTGTCTATGGCAGCAAGCCAGGCCGTTGATTCGCCCCGGGGAGTGGACTTTCTGCTGAATATAAACCGTCTGAACGTTGCTATTTCCCGGGCACAGGCCTTAGCAGTAGTGGTGCATGCGGAAAGCTTGTTGGAGGGAACACCGGATAAGATTGAGGATATCCGGCGGTTTAATTTGATGTCTGAGTTATCGAATAATTGTTAGGGATAATACAAATGAATTCATTAGAAATTCACCAAGCACTGAATGATTTAAATTATTTAAGAACAGAAAAAGATCTCGCTTATGCTTTTGGGCATCAAGTGGCGAAAAATACTTATTTATATGTAAAGAAAAACAATGACGTAGATAGAGTCTTTGATGATTGGTGTTTAGTAATACATCCAGAAAACTTTCAAAGAAGAGAAGAGCTAGAAAGCATAGATGGTTTAGCCTTTAATTGGAATCCGAGAAAAAGTAATAGCTATAAAGAATTCCCAAAGTTTGGTGGTGTGGGTACGAAATACGGGCATGAGGTTTCTGTGAGAAATCTTAGCGCTCTTAAGAAACTCATCGCTGTACTTACTACTTCAGACCTAACCCTCACATCAAAAGAAAATTCTGAGATAAATCCTAACATGCGCGAAAGTACACCTCTAAACCAAATCATCTACGGCCCTCCGGGAACGGGTAAAACCTACTCAACTACCGCTGAAGCCGTAAAGCTGGCCGACCCTGACTGGTTCAAAGAGACGGAATCATCTGCTTCAGATCAGCACGAATGGCGTGCATTGCTGAAAGGTAAATACGATGACCTGATCAATCAGAGCAGGATTGCATTTACAACGTTTCATCAGAGTTTTTCATACGAAGATTTTGTTGAAGGTATTCGCGCTTTAACTGACGAAGATAAAGGCACCATCAGTTATGAAGTGGTAGATGGCATATTCAAGCGGCTCTGCACCAGTGCCCTGGTGAAGTCTCATAAGAACGGCAATGACGCTGTGAACCTCGAAAATCGTAATATATGGAAACTGTCACTTGGTGATAGTAAGGGTAATGAGGGACATATTTATGATGAATGTATTGCCAATAATTACGTTTTGATGAACTGGGGTGAAGAAATTGACTTTAGTGGGCTTGAGACAAAAGATGCCATAAAACAACATCTCGATATGCATCAAAAAGATCCGCAAGATAAAAACGATTATGAGGCAGGTACATTAAATCGCTTCATAAATGTGATGAAAAAAGGTGACTTAATCATTGTTCCCGACGGAAACAGTAAATTCAGAGCTATAGCCGAAGTTGTCGGCGACTATGAGTATCTTTCAACTGATGAACGTGAGGGATACCAGCAGCTACGCCGGGTAAACTGGCTGAGTCACTATTCCCCAAGCTTACCGCGGGAAAGGCTGTTTAAGAAGTCACTTTCTAAGCAAGCTTTTTATTCCCTTGGTTCGGACACAATAGATTTGTCAAAGTTGAAAGTTCTTTTGACTTCTGCCCCCGCAACTGAAGGAGAGTGTTTACCTCATGTTCTGATCATTGACGAAATTAACAGGGGCAACTTGTCCAGAATCTTTGGCGAGCTCATCACGCTTATTGAAACGGATAAAAGACAAGGCGGCGAAGATCAGCGCACAGTCATTCTGCCGTACTCAAAGGAAGCGTTCTCGGTCCCTGATAATCTGTATATTCTCGGCACGATGAACACAGCTGATAAGTCGTTGGCACAACTGGACCTCGCTTTGCGCCGGCGCTTTGAGTTTATTGAATTATTGCCGCAGCCAGAGTTACTTTCAGATTTAACTGTCTTCGGCGTCAAGGTTTCAGACATTCTCAGCATCATGAATCAGCGCATCGAAGTTCTGCTGGATCGCGATCATGCTATCGGGCATAGCCATTTCTGGCCGCTTAAGAAACTGGATAGCCAGGCAGAGAGAGAAAACCTGATTGGCACCATTTTCAGAAAACGGATTATCCCGCTTCTGCAGGAATACTTCTTTGCTGACTGGGAGCGTATCAGCTGGGTTTTAAATGATTTGGAGAAACCGGCTTCATCCCGGTTTATCCAGTTAGAAAATACAGGACTTTCAATTAGCAAGCTGTTCAGCAGTGCCGTTGCAGAGGAAATTAACGATCGACGCTACCTCATTAACGAGCAGGCCTTTTCCGATCCTGAATCCTTTCGCAGAATTTTGCCTTTTAACGAGGCACAAGAATGATAAGGGTCCGGGAGTATGCTTGCCTGACAACAAGACCAGTGGCCTCGCCGTCACTGGATCTGGCGCACATCGACAAAGCTACGTTCAGCTGGCTTTGCAACTGGATCGTGCCCGGGGAAAAAAGCCCCGTCAGTCTGCGTGACCCAAACACCATTAAATTATCCAGCTATGTGGGCTATATAGAGTCTCCCTGCGGAACGGGTATAGAGATATTGCCGAAGTCCCGTTTGGGCGAGGAACAACCGGAACATGGAAGAAAAGTGCTCCGTAGAATGCTCGGCGCGACGGTGAACATGCAAAGTAAAGAGGCTGAAAGTGCATCCCTCGCCCGCTCTCAGTTACCCGTTCATGAATGGATCTACCTTCAGTTTCTGCAAGAGTTAAAACGACTGTTAGGAAGCGGCTTACGCGGTCAGTATTCAAGAGTGAGTGAAATCAGCCCGTTCCTTCGTGGGCAGCTTGATATAGCCAGGCAACAGCGTCAGCCTCCCGGAAGGCAGCATCTGCTGAATATCAATCATGATGTCTTCCTGCTGGACAGAATCGAGAACCGTCTGATCAAGACAGCACTCCAGTCGGTCGTCCGCTATGGAAAATCTCCGGAAGTCTGGCGACTTGCAAATGAATTCAGCCATCTGCTGGATGAGTTGCAACCAGTGGCAAATCCAACTCAGCTGTTATCTAAATGGTCTGACAATAAGCTGATGCAGGGATACCGGAAGATAAATCCATGGTGTGCTTTAATTCTTGAAAAAATGAATCCGGACTTTCAGAAAGGTAGCCACCGGGGCATTTCGCTACTGTTCCCGATGGAAGTACTTTTTGAATCGTTTGTTGGTAGCAGGCTCAGACAGTCTGTGAAAAAGCCGTGGAATTTAACACTACAGGCTTGCAGTGAATATCTGTTAACCCACCAGCCGGATGAACTCTCAGGCGTAAATCGCTGGTTTCAGCTAAGACCCGATTTTTTATTCAACCGCAGAACAGACCGGATCGTCGCTGATACAAAATGGAAACTAATATCTGCCCACGACAATAATACCTTTATCAAGTATGGGTTGTCTCAGTCTGATCTCTATCAGATGTATGCTTACGGCGCTAAATACCAGAATTCACAAGGGCATATGATGCTTATCTATCCTGAACACGAACAGTTTAAGGAGCCACTCCCTGTGTTTTCATTTTCTGAAGACCTCCACCTCTGGGTTGTGCCGTTCTGCATAGATAAAGGCGTATTGATACCGGGCAAGTGGATGGAACATATTGAAGACGTCGTCGCTCTGTCAGCCTGAATGAGATTCTGGTCTGACTGAATAGTGCCCATCACTGATTTCGGTGATAACAACAGTATCACCGATTATCACGTCATAGGTTTGATAAAAGGTCTTCAAGGCTACACGCGATCTGAATATTTTCTTTTTTCCATCAATATCTGTTTCAAACTGTTTACCGCCACCAACGTCAAGTAGCAGATTCTCAGCGGCCGCTTCCTTTTTGCTAGCTCCTCCGATGTATTTATCAGGAAACAAATCCATAACTTTTGTCAGGTAAATGTGATTGTTCCTGATATTACCGCCAGTAAGAGTTATAAAAACTTTCTGAACGTTGCCCTCTTGCTGAACTGAGCGAAGTTTATGATATTGATTCACATAACTGGAGAAAATATCCTTTTCGATGAAAGTCCGGTTGCTTCCATCGGAGGCCTTTACTGTCCTGATCCGTTTTGCCAGTGGTGTATTCGTCGATGCGAGTCCGCGTGCAGTCCTTTCTGTTTCTAACTCCAGCATGAGCGCAAGCTGTTTAAAGGTATATCCCTGCGAATTGATACCTAATAAATTAAGCAGTCCGTAATCTTCAAGATAGTCCACTTTTTCATCAAGGCTGAGTTTTGTAAGGAACTTAGTAAGAAAGTTATTAAATCGTGATTTATCGAAATACTCCTGTGAAAAATACTCATCGCCGGACTCCAGTCTGAGATATTGCATAAGAGGGAATATTGCCTCCACACAGAAATCTCCCACCCCGCCTATATAACCGAACCCTTCGTACAAATGCTTTTTATTAGTATCCGTAAGAGTCTGATCGAACACATAGCGATTGAGCAGGACTAAATTCTTAAAAATCTGCAAAGTTCGAAGCTCATCAAGCCTTTCTTTTGATAGCGCCTTAAATTCAATAGCAAGGTAAGGGTCGTCGTCTTCAGCGGCGAAGGTTTCTTCGGTACCCAGATAGCCTGTTGTAACAAGCATGGTTAACCTTTGAAGTTTTGTAGTTATTACATATGTAATTTTCAGCAATTCATCATTTGAATATGGAGTTAATTTCAAATTTTCAGTATCCACAAACGTTATCCTCTTGCTCAGAAAATTTTGAAGGCACTTTTGTACCTTCAACTTAAAATCAACTAAATACTAAAGATTCTTTAGACACCAGGCTGGGTGCTATTTTTTCAGTTACACCGCTCATTCGGACCTTAAACCCTTTATCCACATAGGACTTTATCTCTTCGTAAGTAGAGACTTCGATATAATCTTCTTTAAAACGCGTTTTACTAACAATGAATTTGCCGTTTTTAGTTCTATGAGGGGCACATATTACGCCAGCTTTCTTGCCGCTCTTTATTGTATAATTAATATTCATCTTTACTCGCGAATTCAACTCCGAAGTGCACCACTCGCTAAATTAGGCAGCCTTGCGTAAT
>NZ_CFHOXV010000033.1:0-50590 GCF_984505615.1 Alteromonas sp.
ATTACGCAAGGCTGCCTAATTTAGCGAGTGGTGCACTTCGGAGTTGAATTCGCGGGAAAGCTTTCCTAAAACTCATAACTTCGGAAAGCTCGTTAGTTTATCGCGTAGACTAGGATACGAACCTGACTCAAAACTAAATTGGGAATTACTGTCTAATGTAACACCAGAGGTTAGGTATACACCGGGCAGAATTACCGTAAATGATGCAATCTCTATTAATCTTGAAGCTTGGAGAGTTGCATATAATATTCTTCATCAGGTCTAGTTCTTCTTGATAATGATGTTCATACTAACAATTGACACCGATGCCCTCAAATAGACAACTAGAAATGAAATGTCCGTTTCTCGCAACCAGGAAACAACGATAAACTTATATACTCCTGTAAAAGGCGTTAGTTAAAACCCTCTCCATACAAAACTACCTGCTAAGGATTCCTCACCCCCATACATACCAACATTTTCATCCCGCATTAAAAACTTCACTTTACACAGCCAAAATACTGTATATATTTACACATACTGTATAAACATACTGCGGTGAACACATGCTGGTTAATCTGTCGATCAAAAATTTCGCTGTTGTTAAGCAATTATCTGTCAATCTTGAGTCGGGTATGACGGCCATCACCGGTGAAACCGGTGCGGGTAAGTCTATTGCCATTGATGCACTCAGCCTTTGTCTGGGTGAGCGGGCCGATGCCGGCGCGGTGCGTAAAGACGCGCCTAAAGCTGAAATCGTTGCCCATTTTAATCTGAAAGGCCATAAAGCTGCACTGGCCTGGCTGGATGAGCAGGAATTACTGGATGAAGATGACGACAGCTGTTTTGTACGCCGTATCATTTCCCGCGAAGGCAGATCGAAAGCGTTCATTAACGGCACACCGGTATCGCTGCAACAGCTGAAACAGTTCGGCCAGTACCTCATTGCTATCCATGGCCAGAACACGCACCTTCAGCTTTTGAAAGACGATTATCAGCGAAAACTAGTTGATCAGTATGCCGCGCATCCTGCCTTGCTGAGCGCCGTGTCAGATAACTACCGCTTGTGGAAACAAAAACAGTCGGAACTGAAAAATCTGGAAACACAGGCACAACAGCGTGCTGACCGTCAGCAACTGCTGGCCTATCAGGTCCAGGAGCTGGATGAATTTGCCATTGAAGACGGCGAATTTACTGAACTGGAAATTGAGCACCGCAGGTTAAGTAACGGCCAGACATTACTGGAACAAGCGCAAACGAGTTTTTATAACCTGTATGAGAATGACGAGGGTAATGCGTTATCCATTATTCAAAATGGTCTTGACCGTCTGTCTGAGCTGGAAGAACACGACAGCGCCCTGACACCGATTATTGCCTTGTTGAACGAGGCCTCTATTCAGGTGGAAGAAGCAGCCAGAGAATTACGCAGCTATTGCGATGATCTTGAAATAGATCCTCTGCGGCTGCAACAGGTGGAATCACGTTACAGCAAAGCCATGGAACTGGCACGTAAGCATACTGTGATGCCTGAAGAACTGTTCGGGCATCACCAGGCACTGGCGGCAGAATTTGCCGGTCTGGAGCAGGATGAGAATCGTCTGGAAGATTTACAGCATGAGGTCGTTGAAGCAAAAGACGCTTACCGTCAGGCCTGTGAGGCACTTTCGGCATCAAGGCAGATCGCTTCAGTTAAGCTGGCAGAAGCGATTCAGGGGCAAATCCGTCAGATGAATATGCCTCATGCGGTCATCGATATTGCCGTTGATTATCATCCAGACAAAACGCCTGTGGCGTCTGGTCTGGATGACGTAACTTTCCTGGTGTCCACTAACCCCGGTCAGCCGGCAGACAAGCTGGAGAAAGTGGTGTCGGGCGGTGAGCTGTCTCGTATCGGGCTTGCCATTCAGGTACTGACCAGTGACAAACATGCAACACCGACCATGATTTTTGATGAGGTCGATACAGGGATCAGCGGCCCGACCGCCGCCATTGTGGGTGGTTTGTTACGCCGGCTGGGTAAAGTGAGTCAGGTTATGTGTGTTACGCACTTACCTCAGGTAGCTGCACAGGCCCATAACCAGCTGTTTGTGACCAAGTTCAGCGATGGCAATACAACAGAAACACAGATGTTGCCATTAACGAAGCAGGACCGGATAGACGAACTGGCCCGGTTACTTGCTGGTGACAAGGTAACCGAATCAGCACTGGCAAATGCCAGAGAACTGTTAGAAAGTGCAGAATCGAACTAATAAGCGGTTGATTGGTCATAGGTGATTGGGTAGCATGCTGTCGCGCATTATTTTGCGACAGCCGCATTCTGACACTGGTTTGCCGGCAAAGGTAATGCCTGTCACTATAATCAAAGCATAACTGGACAAGCTCACGCATGAAGTTGTATCAAATCGCTATTTTGTTAACCGCTGTATTTTTCACCACTGCCTGTAACAACTGGATCTACCGGATTGATGTGCCACAGGGCAACTTTCTGGACGAACGTGACGTTAAAAAGCTGCGTGTTGGCATGACCAAAGAGCAGGTTGTTTATGTTCTTGGCCACCCTGTTGTTGAAGACTCTTTTGATAAGAGCACATGGTATTACGTGTACGATATGAAGCGCGGTATGTCCAAACGCGGTGAAGATTTCCAGAAGCAACTGGTACTTAATTTCGACGGTAATGTGCTGACCACCGTGGAAGGTGACTTCGAATTGTCAGAAGATTTTAATACCCCGCTCGATCAGTAAGCATTTTTGGTCCGGAACACCAAAATGTGGTGTTCCGTACTACTCCCGGATACGCTCTCCCCTTCCCCCTGCACGCCAAAAATCCATAACCTCCTGATTTTAAATACATAATCAATTTTGGCTCAGCAATTGCTGAACTTGTCATACTTTTTACACTCATTCGTGTGCGGTTATTGCTCATTATTAAGTGAATCCTTCCCGGCAAAATCGGGAGTATTAACGCCATACCGGACACACATCACTACAAAACGGAAAATAGTATGTTAAACAGGAATCGCTCAATTATTGCTTTATCACTTTTATGTGCTGCCACACTATCAGGCTGTGTAATCAATGTCGGAGGTAACGGTGATTATCACGATGGCGGCGATGTAAGCAGTGTGCTGGGATCGGTAACCATCTATGAAGGCCGTCATGCTGGTGATGTGTCTTCCGTAAACGGAGACGTGACTTTGCAAACATTTACTGTTGCTGAAGATGTCAGTACGGTGAATGGCAACATCAGTATTGCAGATAACGCTGCAATCAATGATGCGAGTACGGTTAACGGCGATATCAATGCCGGTAAAAACCTGAATGTGTTTGGTGATATGTCTACGGTAAATGGTAATATCGGGCTTTCTGTGAATAGTCTGGTGGAAGGCGATTTGGAAACAGTGAATGGCGATATTACGGTGCCGGATGGCGAGATAAAAGGCTCAGTCACAACGCAAAACGGTGATGTCAGCTTGTCAGGCAATACCCGGATATACGGCGACATCGTATTTGAAGAAACTGAAAATGGCTGGATGAAGAACAAATCCGAACAACCGGTACTTTCAATCACGGACGATGTGGTTGTTAACGGCAATATCATTTTAGAGCGCGCCGTTGTACTTGAGCTTGCTAATCCTGCGCTGGAAAGCAAAATAATTAGACGTAACAACAGCAACCGCAGCTAATCCCTGACAGGCCGGACAGAAATACATCTGCCCGGCCTGCTTAATCACTTACCGGTTAACTTGACGTCCAGCCAGACCAGGCGGTGATCAGAACTTGCTTCACGATCTTTCACCAGACGGTACAACGGGCTGGCTTTTTCGGGCCAGAAAACACCGCTACCGGTCACTTCAAAACCATATCTTGACGGTAAAACGTAATCTGCCCTTGCTCCCCAGTGAGCAGTGAACCTGCGGCTGTAAGGCTCTGTTGAATGTTCACGGCCACCTTCACTTTCCGGAATAACATTGCCGTTCACATACCGGTTATCAATAAGCTGTTCTATTGCGCCGGGCCTGTGTTTATCACCCGCATCGGCAGCGTTGAAATCGCCCGCCAGTACGAAACGGGTGTTTTCCGGCAGGCCGGATTGTTTACCCTCATCATCAACAATATATTCGCCTTTATCCGGAGACAGATAGTCAGCCATCAGCCTGATTTCATCATGGTTCCGCTTACCGTTACGGTCTTCATCACCATCGAAATTAGGCGGTGTGGGATGCATAGCAAGTACGTGCACAATGCGGCCATTAACGTTAACGGGTATGTCCCAGTGAGACTTGGAGCTTAAACGGAACTCAGCCCATTCCTCTTCATTATACCAGGAAGTATCTGTGGCCGGGTCAACGGGCTTCTGAGCTCCGGGCATATCTTTCCACTTAAATGTCTGCAAGCTGTGCACCTGATCATGCACGACGGGATATTTCGACAATACAACCATGCCGTACTGGCCGGGATACAAGCCAAATCCCCACGCATCACCGCCTGTTCCGGTGGCTTTTCCATCGTTATCCAGATCGAAAGGAGACGGCTCACCGGTATTCACCGGTGCGAGATAAACGTACGGGTAATCGATAGCAGGTTGCCCGTGCTGGCTGACATTCAGATAATTTTGAATAAAAGCCCGCACACCATCGCTCTGCGATTTGATGTAATCAAACTCATTAAGCAAAATAATATCCGGCGCGGTGCGCTGAATGATCTCAGCAATATTTTTGACCTGCGGATTATTGCCATCTGACAACACCTTTTTAAGCACGTCATCACCGGGCGGAAGCCCTGAAGAAGGGTAATTTGTTGACTCCATACTTACGTTAAAAGTAGCCACTCTCAACGTATCAGATGACTCTGTAGTCCCCTGTTCGGCCGGTAACATAGAGCGGATTTTGTCTACCGGCAGGGCTTTTACACTCCCGTGAAAACCTTCCACGTCCTCAGCCATAAGCAGACTGTTATAAATGGCTTCCTGCGTTGCTTCAATCACCGCCTCGAATAAAGGTGACACCTGACTGTTCGCCATCACAGTGGACGAATGAGCCGGCGACTGCTCGTCACGACGTAATGCATCTGCGTTAGAAAAGGCTATAACATAATCGCCGGAGCCGTTTGTCAGGCTGGCACCGGTTCGCGCAACACCGGCCATGGCCCGCTTTGCCAGCCTTTCCAGATTGCGGTCGTCCAGCGGTGCGTCTGTTGCAACCACTATCATAATGGAGCCGTCAGCAGCGGTATCGTTATTCAGTTCGTTATACAGGTAGTGCTGATTGAGCGCTTCCCCGGCTTTCAGGCCGTCGATATTCAGGATGCCGCCAAAGTTACTCTGTACCAGCACACCGACCGTGTATCCGCCCAGTGATGCAGGCAGCAAACGGCTGCTTGTTCCGATCCCGCCTTTCCATCCGAAGGCGCGGGTACCGCTGCCGGCACCATTATTTCCCTCTGCAACCGGGCCACTTTGCGCTGTATTGATAGCCTGAATCACATCAGCTTTCGTTACGGTTCTGCGGCGGATGTCGTTAAGAAATCCGTCGTTGGTTTCACCTACGACAGCGTTCACCGATGCCACGTCTTCATTCCCGGGTTGTGCCAGCGTCCATTCCACCACGCCGGCAATACCTTCAGCCACATTCAGTGTATTAGTAAGCACAACGGGGGTTTCAATTTCTCCCAGCTCCCGGATTTGACTGATCCCGGCCATTTTGCCGTATCCATTACCCACGTATACCGCAGCCGGTACCTTACGCTGCCGTAAATTGCCCTCTGCCGGAATAATGGCTGTCACACCGGTGTGAATGTCTTTTCCTTTATGAAGGGTTACCTGCCCCACCCGCACACCTGCGACATCGGTTATGCTATTCAGTTTTCCGGGAGCAAGTACGCCCGGAGCAATGCCAATATCGCGGGCTCTGACTTGCTCTGCGTCAGCGCTGACATACATAAATGGCAACACCAGCAGTAACACAGGAAGAAATCGTTTTCTCATGTTGTTTTCGTTTTTTATAAATAGAAATGGGGAAGGAAAAGTGTCACACGATAGTGCAAAAAACTCAAAAGGAAGACGGCTACGTACCGGTTATAAAAGACTGATAGCATGTTCGATTAAAAACAGACAGGCACCAATCAACCCGCCCACTAAGGTACCGTTAATACGCACTTTTTGCAGATCTTTACCGATATTCAACTCAATTTGTTCCGCCATCTGGTTGTCATCCCAGGCCAGAATAGTTTTACGGATATGATCAGTAAGAAAATCCGCCAGCTCCGGTGCCATGGCTCTGGCGGCTTCTGCGATGTGTACATCAATAGCGTTTGCCAGTTGCTCATCGTTGGCCACCGATTTACCGGCTTCCTGCAGTGCATGGGATACCCGGCTTGTGAACTTGCCGTCTGTGGCTGCAACATCATCAATTAACCAGCGTTTCACGTCGCCCCACACCTGAAACAGGTACAGCTGAAGGGTATCGTTGTTCAGCAACTGGTTACGGATATTTTCCAGCTTCTCTGTCATAGCAGGGTCGGTTTCCATCCTTGCGGTGAAGTCCTCCAGCTGGCGGTCGAAACTCTGGCGGACCGGATGTTCATTGTCATTGGCAATATCCGCCAGAATGCTCACAATGGCTTTGGAAGCGATGTCAGCGCCCTGCTCGCTCAACCAGGTGGTTGGCAGTATTTTCTCCAGTCGCCGGTACTCTGCTTTCAGCCAGCTATGCAGCTTTTCAGCAATAAACATCTGACTGTCAGGCCGGTGAGCAAGCTCTGCGATTTTATAAAGCAATTGATCCAGCACCTCCTGATGGCGCTTATCACGGGTCAGAACCCGTAACGTGCCGGCCGCGAGAGGTGAAAGATCCATTTTCAGCAGTGCCCGCTTTACTCCGCTTACCATCATGTCCTGAACGGGTTTATCGTCCAGCGTGTTTATGATCCCTACCAGCGAGCGCGCAGCGAAGCGACTCAGACGGTCTGCATTTTGAGGCTCCCGCAACCATCTTGCCATTCCCTGAGCAGGACGGGAATCATTGACCAGTTTTTCGATAGCGACTTCATTGAAGAATTTTTCCTTCACAAAGCGGGACAAATTACCGGCAACCGCCGCTTTGTTATTCGCTACGATATTCGTGTGAGGGATTGGAAATCTGGCCGGAATAGGCCTGAACAATGCGCTGACGGCAAACCAGTCAGCCAGCCCGCCAACCAGCGCAGCTTCTGATGCCATCTTAATGAGACCGGCCCAGGCGGGCCATGGCGTTATCCACTGCCGGTACTCTGCCAGCGTCGCAAGAATAAAGACAAACGCAGCTCCTACCAGCCAGAAAAGCGCGATGCGTTTTGCACGCCGGAGCTGCTGCTGTTTATTATCCGGTAGCACGTTTGTCCTTGTATTAATATTGCCTTACTTACCTGACTGCACGTCATCAGGCGTATACATCCTATCCACTATATGGTGATGAAAGTGCAGCCGGCAAACCCTTTATGACAATTACGGGTGGTTAAATGTAAAAGGATATTAATCCCACTGCGGCGCGAAATCCGGATCCACGATACGTTCGCCGTTATCCAGCTCATCAATGCGCGCCACATCATCTTCTGACAGCGTGACAGCGGTATAATCGAAGTTCGCCTGCAAATGGTCCTTATTCGTTGATGAAGGGATGGCATGGATACCTTTTACTTCCATCCACGCCAGTACAACCTGGGCAGGATTGGCTCCGTGCGCGTCAGCAATGGCTTTGAGTTCATCATTTTTCATGACTTCGCCCACCGCAAAGGGCATATAGGCGGTAGTAGAAATACCAGCCTGCTTACAATGTTCAACCACCTGACGGTTTTGCATAAACGGGTGAAGCTCTATCTGATTAGTGAGTATCTCGCCCTCTCCAAGGATCTCAACCGCTTTGTCGATTTGTGCCATAGTGAAATTCGACACACCGATATGGCGCGTTAAACCTTCTTCTTTAGCCTGCTTCAGTGAGGCTAAATATGACTCCATGGGAATATGATCATTGGGTGACGGCCAGTGGATGAGCAGCAGGTCAACATAGGCCATTTTCAGTTTGTTCAGACTTTCGTGCACAGACGGAATGAAGTGACCCTTATCAAGATGGTCGTGCCATACCTTGGTGGTCACGAACAGTTCTTCACGGGGAAGACCGGCAGTTTGAATTGCATTGCCGATTTCTTCTTCGTTGCCATAAAACTGGGCGGTATCGATATGGCGGAAGCCGGTGGAAAGCGCATCTGAAACCGTTTTTCTTGCTACCTCTCCTTCTAAACGAAACGTACCTACACCTAATTGAGGCATCGATTGCATTATCTTCTCCTGTTTTATGAATTCACCTTGTCTACGCTAAGACATTGAATACAGATTACTTCACTTTCTTCAGGTATTGGTTTTAATACTTGCATGCCAACGGCCTTATCGTGCAAATGCAAATGCATTGATAGGCTTGTGTTACGACTAAAGTTTAAGTGAACAGGACGAATACGATGCGACGCGCTATCACTCTTCTCGCTGCCGTATTGCTTTCAGGTCAGGCTTTTGCGGCGAAAGATACTTTCTTTGTAGGTGTTGAAGACAGTTCAGGCAGACAGGTCCACCCGGTCAACGGTGGTAAATATCAACCGGTACTCGATGCGGTGATGACAGCATTTGCTCTTGAAGAGGGCTTCGAACTGGAATATGTGCCCCTTCAGGGCGACGCTTACGATCAATGGTTTAAAGAAAACACGATTGATTTCCGCTTTCCGGATCATCCCCGCTGGTCTGCCACAGACGGCACGTTGTTTTACAGCCAGCCTGTGGTCGGTATTTGTGAAATCACCCGTGTTTTACCTGAGAATCAGTGGATGCGAATTCCCGACGTGACTGCACTTGGTATTATTGAAGATCAGCCGGTTTCCAGTGACTGGTTAGAACAGGAACGTAAAGGCTACACAAAAATAGTGTCATTCGCTGACCCGACACTCCTGGTAAAGGCGCTGGTTGACGGTGAAGTTGATGCCATTATCACAGACAGTGAACAGCTGAATGATGCAACTGCAGCACTGAAGCTGTCAGGTAAACGCATCGTGGCATCAGCACATATTCAGGATAAGAAAGAGAGCCTGCGGATTTCCAGTGAGCAGTATCCGGCGATGCTGGAAAAATTAGATGAATTTCTCAAAACGCACCGCGGGCTGATTGCTCAGGTTGCCCGCCGGCACGGCATTGATAACGGGCGTGCCTGTTTAAAGAAACGCCCTTCCCGTCAGTCAGAGCTGGCTGACTGATTACGTTGATGAGACTGCCGTGTACGGTGCTTTTTCACCGAGCGGCGCATGCGGGTAAGGCGGGCGTGATCCAGTTTACCCTGTCTTACATCCACCAGCGTTTGTGTTTCATCGTCCAGTTGCACCAGTTTACGAAGGGCATTTAACTGCTCCAGCGGCAGCTCTACCCAGGCACCCTGCGGTAAACGCTTTTGCAGCTCCACCGGTCCGTAGCGCACGCGAACGAGACGGCTGACCTGCATTTCCTGAGACTCCCACAAGCGACGTACTTCGCGGTTACGGCCTTCAGACAACGTCACGTTGTACCAGCGGTTCATGCTCTCTTCTTCACCGGCAGGCTTAGAACGGGCTTTGATTTCAGTAAACCGCGCCAGACCATCTTCCAGTTCAACCCCTTTCGTCAGCGTGTTCAGCGTTTTACCGGATACTTCACCGAATACGCGTACAGCATACTCACGTTCTACTTCACATTTAGGGTGCATTAAGCGGTTTGCCAGTTCACCGTCATTGGTGAACAACAACAGGCCACTGGTATTGATATCCAGCCGGCCCACGGCAATCCAGCGTCCCACGCGGATAGCTGGCAAACGGTCAAATACTGTGGGGCGGCCTTCAGGATCGTGACGGCTGCATAATTCACCTTCTGGCTTGTTATACATCAGTACACGGCATACCGGTTTTTCTGCCTGACGGGATAACAGATGACCGTCCACACGGATTTGCTGGCCGGACTCAACACGGTCACCCAGTGTCGCAATTTTGCCATCTACCGATACCCTTCCGGCTTCTATCCACCGTTCCATTTCACGGCGGGAGCCCAGTCCCTGGTTAGCCAGGACTTTTTGCAACTTTTCACTCATTTTCTTCTCGCTTTTGTTCAGCGGTTTCAATCGCACGGTCGTCGTCAGACGGTGCCTCCAGTGTAGCCGTCGCAGGCGGCTGTTCGTTGTCTTCAAGCCCTTCAAAAACCTCAGATCCGGGTAAATCGGCCAACGACTTTAACGAAAAATAATCCAGAAACTGTCTGGTAGTGGCATATAACGACGGTCTGCCCGGCACTTCTTTGTGCCCTACCACTTTTATCCAGTCTCTTTCTGTCAGGGTACGGATAATATTACTGCTGACTGCCACCCCGCGTACCGCTTCAATTTCGCCGCGGGTTATGGGTTGACGGTAAGCAATTAACGCCAGCGTTTCCAACATTGCACGGGAGTAACGGGGCGCGTTTTCCTGCCACATGCGGCTCAGCCAGGGGCTTAAGCTGTCCAGTGACTGAAAGCGGTATCCGCTGGCCACTTCAACCAGTTGAATTCCTCTGGGCTGATAGTCCAGCACCAGCTCTTTGAGCACCTCGTTCAGCGCCCTTTCACTGACTGTAAATTCAGCCAGCACAGACTCACGCAGTGCCAGTTTAGTCATAGGCCCATCGGCAACAAACAGTGCGGCCTCGACCAGTTGCTTAAGCTGGACTTTATTAATCTTCTTCATGACGGCCCAATTTTACATGAATTCTGGCAAATGGTCCTGTCTGAACGCACAATAAAAGCTGTTCTTTTACTAATTCCAGAATCGCCAGAAAAGACACCACCACACCTGCTCTGCCTTCTTCCGGCGTGAATAACGCATCCAGCGGTGTGTAGGTCTCACTGTTTACCATAGCCAGAATCTGGCTCATGCGCTCACGGGTACTCAGCGCCTCCCGCTCAATTGTATGATGTTCAAACGCGGCAGCCCGCTTCATGGCATGGCTGAATGCCAGCACAAGCTCCTGCAGTGACACATCCGGCTCTATCCGCACCGGTTGCACACTCAGCGCCACATCAGCCTTCACAGCAAACACATCCCGCTCCATACGGGGTTGTTCATCCAGCGATTGTGCAGCTTCTTTAACGGCTTCGTATTCTCTTAACCGGCGGATAAGTTCCGCTCTGGGGTCTTCTTCATCTTCCGGTTCATCGCTTCGCCTTGGTAGCAGTAACCGTGATTTTATTTCAGCCAGAATCGCTGCCATCAGCAAATATTCGGCAGCTAATTCCAGCTTCAATGTTTTCATAACCTCCACATATTCCATGTACTGCGCCGTAATGTCTGCCACGGGTAAGGTTACGATTTCGAATTTTTGTTTGCGGATAAGGTACAAAAGAAGGTCCAGCGGGCCTTCAAAAGTTTCCAGAATGACTTCCAGTGCATCGGGGGGAATGTACAGATCTGACGGCTTTTCTATAACCGCTTCGCCATTGATAAACGCCAGTGGCAAAGGTTGCTGAACGGGGTCGCTTACTGCCGCCGGCGTTTGTTCATCTGTCATCTTAAGTGCTGTTCGTCCGTGTTGTGATTGTTTTACAGGAACGGTGACGGGTCGCCACTGCCTTCCCTGATCACTTCCGCATTGCCTTCAGAGAAATCGACAATGGTGGTGGGATCTTCACCAAGATACCCGCCATGAATAATCAATCCTACCTGTTTTTCCAGCCTGTCGCGGATTTCATCAGGATCTGACTCTGCCATTTGTTTACCAGGCAGGATCAGCGATGTGGACATCAGCGGTTCATTAAGGGTTTCCAGCAACTTAAGTGCAATCACGTTATCCGGTACACGGATCCCGATGGTCTTCCGCTTCGGGTTTTGTAACCGGCGGGGTACCTCACGGGTAGCTTTAAAAATAAACGTATATGGACCCGGAGTGTTATTTTTTATTTGCCGGAAAGCGGTGTTATCCACTTTGGCATAAAACGATAATTCGGACATATCACGGCACATCAAAGTGAAGTTGTGATCTTGTTCGATTTGCCTTATCTGGCAAAGGCGTTCCAGCGCCTTTTTGTCTTCCATCTGGCAGCCAATGGCGTAGCCGGAATCAGTGGGATACACCACCACTTCGCCCTGCCGGATTAACTCCACAGCCTGATTCAATAATCGCTGCTGTGGATTTTCAGGATGAATATAGAAAAATTGACTCATTACAATGTCCTGTTACTGATGGGCGGGCAGTGCCCAGTCATGCCAGACTGGCTTGAGGTGAGAAGCGATACCTAAATTACGCCCCAATTCTGTCCACCTGGACGGGAAGTGAAAATCAGACCCCGCCGAAGCCAAAAGATTGTGCTCGCTGGCAAGCTCGTTGATAAGCTTTTGCTTGTCAGGATTGATACCGGGAAAAGCCGTTTCGATGGCCTGTCCACCGTGATGCGCAAAATCATTGACCAGACGGCGCAACCATTTTGCTGTTATGTCATAGTGGGCGGGATGAGCAAGTACAGCCTGACCACCGGCAGCACGAATATGAGATATGGCTTGTTCCATACCGGGCCATACAGCCTTAACGGCGGCCCGTTTCCCTTTTCCAAGGTACTTTTTAAAGGCGGCATCCATGGTAGCAACACCATATTCATTCACTAATACGCGTGCGAAGTGTGCACGGGTCACCTGCCCGACTCCGGCAAAATTCAGCGCTTTTTCAAGCACACCGTCAAACCCGCATTTTTGCAGCTTTTCACCAATTTTAACCGCACGTTCCTTGCGTATTGCACTTTGCTCAGCCAGAAAACTGTTGAGTGATGCATCTTCCACATCCACATTTAAGCCGACGATATGAATATCGAACCCGTGCCAGGCGGTGGAGATTTCAACGCCGTTAATGATCGTCATCGCACGCTTTTGCTTTGCCTGAGTTTGGTGGGCAAGCGGTAATCCGGCGAGGGTATCATGATCGGTAATGGCCAGCACATCCACTTGCATGGTGTGCGCGCGGAGCACCAGCTCTTCCGGCGTTAAATGGCCGTCGGAAAATTTTGTATGACTATGTAGATCGATTTTCAATGTCTTATGCAAATTTACGGTTGACACAACTTCGTTTTTGTTTTCTTCTATAGGGCATATTATACGTACTAACGCCTTCGATGCCTATCGAAGTTTATGACAGAGAAATCATGCGTAATCAATTATCAATCAGCACTTTAGTTAAAGCAGTTTGGTGGTGGCACTCCCTGAAGTAACGGGCGGTGTACGCGTGAGTGCGTAAAAGAACACAATAAAGGCCCGTTTAACGGGCCTTTTTTTTTAATCGCAGTTGGAGAAAATGCGACAATGAGTTTAGCGGAACTGGGCACCCAGCCCGGCAAAGTGGAAACAATCGAACAGTCAGGTACCTACCTGAACGATCCGTTAGCCGCCTTTGCCCACCTTTGTGCCGGAAAATCAAATGCACTGTTGTTAGAATCAGCAGAAATTGACAGCAAGGACGACTTGCAAAGCCTGCTGATGGTAGATGCCGCGATGCGCCTTGTGTGCAAGGGTAATCAGGTTATCTGCACTGCACTGACCCCCAACGGCGAATCGGTAATACCGCTGATTGAAGCGCAGCGCCCGGACAATACCAGTGTTGAAAGAGACGGTGCAACGGTAACGCTCACCTGCCACGCTGCGGATGATGCCCTTGATGAAGACAGCCGGCTGAAAGCGGCCAGTGTATTCGACGCCCTGCGATTACTGGTTCAGAAAATCACGCCAATCCGCCAGCATCCCCACGCCGTCTTTCTGGGTGGTGTATTTGCTTATGATCTGCTGGCCACATTCGAAAACTTACCTGATGTACCCGATGGCGAAAATGACTGTCCGGACTTTGTATTCTATCTGGCAGAGACCTTACTCACAGTCGATCATCAAACCCGCCAGACCCGTTTAATCGGCAGCGTATTCAGCGGTCCTAATGTGGCACAAAGTTATTTTGATGTGGCACAGCGACTGGAGCGGCTGCAGGCCAGACTCACAGATATACCTGCGAGCACTGCCACTATCCCGCCAGGGGCACAGGATGCTATGGATGTGGATGTCGACAAAGACGATGAAACCTATAAGCAGGATGTTGTCAACTTAAAAGCCAATATCCTTTCCGGTGACATTTTTCAGGTTGTACCTTCCCGCACTTTCTCCTTACCTTGTCCTGACCCGTTAACCGCCTACGCTCAATTAAAAATCAGTAATCCAAGTCCTTATATGTTTTATATGCAGGATGCAGACTTTACTATATTCGGCGCGTCACCTGAGTCGGCAATCAAATATGAGAAATCATCGAATCAGGTGGAAATTTACCCCATCGCCGGTACACGTCCCAGAGGCAAACGGGCGAATGGTGAAATCGATCCGGATTTGGACAGCCGCATTGAACTGAATTTGCGTGAAGATGACAAAGAGAAAGCCGAACACATTATGTTAGTCGACCTGGCCCGTAACGATGTGGCGAAAGTAAGCCGTCCGGGTACCCGTTTTGTGAAAGACTTGCTGAAAGTAGATCGCTACTCTCACGTGATGCACCTTGTTTCCCGTGTCGTGGGTCAGTTGCGTGACGATCTGGATGCGCTGCATGCTTATCAGGCCTGCATGAACATGGGCACCCTGGTCGGCGCACCGAAAGTCAGTGCGGCCACATTAATCCGCCAGGTTGAAAAGAAACGCCGGGGAAGCTATGGCGGCGCTGTGGGCTACTTAAACGGAAACGGCGATATGGATACCTGTATTGTTATCCGCTCAGCGTTTGTGAAAAACGACCGTGCTTATATTCAGGCAGGCGCCGGTGTGGTTTACGACTCAGATCCCCAATCTGAAGCCAATGAAACCCGCACCAAAGCGCAGGCTGTCATCAACGCGGTTCGCCGCTCTTTGAAATAGGGAGCCTGATCATGAAAGATAAAATCACCGTTTTTCTGCTCGATAATGTAGACTCCTTCACCTATAACCTGGTTGACGAGCTCCGGGCACTGGATTTACACATCATTGTGTACCGTAACACGGTAGATGCGGACATGTTGTTCTCCCGCATGCAGCAGGAAGCAGAAAAAGCGCCGGTATTGCTGTTATTGTCGCCGGGTCCGGGAGCGCCCCATGAAGCCGGTTGCATGCCCGCACTGATTAAAAAGGTACAGGGTGTTTTTCCGGTATTGGGTATATGCTTAGGTCACCAGGCTATCGTGAGTCATTACGGCGGCGTGGTCGACAGGGCCAGAGAGGTAATGCACGGCAAATCATCGCCCATCAGTCACTCCGGCGAGGCTATGTTTTCAGGTCTGGCTAACCCGCTGCATGTGGCCCGTTATCATTCTCTTGTGGCTACATCATTACCGGCAGGGTTAGAAACCATTGCCAGTTTTGGGGACACCACCATGGCGGTCTATCACCCCGAAGATAAAATGCTTGGTTTCCAGTTTCACCCTGAGTCAATTCTCACCGCAGACGGAAGCCGTTTACTACTGCAAAGTATTCACTATTTAACCGACAAGGAGTTGGAACATGTATGATGCCTCTCCCCTGCTGGACCTGTTATTTGCTAAAGAGCATCTGAGTCAGGCGCAGTCTTTTGCTTTATTTAACAGCATTATGCATGGCGAACAACCTGATCTGATTCTGGCAACCGTGCTTACCGCATTAAAGCTGAACGGCGAATCACCCAATGAAATCGCCGGTGCTGCCAGTGCCATGGTGTCAAACGCGCTGCCTTTCCCCACGCCGGATTATCCGTTTGCGGATATTGTCGGCACCGGCGGTGACGGACATAACACCATTAATATTTCCAGTGCGGCGGGTGTGGTAGCCGCCAGTTGCGGCGTAAAAGTCGCCAAACACGGTAACCGAAGTGTCTCCAGTAAATCCGGCTCTGCTGATATATTCAGACAGTTCGGTATTAATCTGGAAATCAGCCCTGAGACAGCAAGACAATGCCTGGACGATGCGAACTTCTGCTTCCTGTTCGCACCGGTTTATCATTCCGGTATGCGTCACGCTGCGCCCATCCGTGCGGCACTGAAAACCCGCACCATTTTCAATATTCTGGGGCCGCTGGCAAACCCTGCCGGCCCTACCCATGGTTTATTCGGTGTGTATTCTCCGGAGCTCCTTGAGCCGTATGCCCGTACGTTAATGCTGCTCGGTCAGCACCGTGCCATGATTGTTCATGGTGACGGACTGGACGAACTGGCTCTGCACGGCGAATCTCACATCATCGATTTAGAGCATGGTGATTTACGCACACTGACCGTGACGCCTTCAGACTTCGGTTTACCTTCATACCCTCTTGAGGCCATAGCCGGCGGTGAACCCGATGAAAACCGCAAAATGGTGGAAGCCGCTCTGGCCGGCGAAGGTCAGGAAGCACACCGGGCCGCCATCGCAATGAATTGCGGCGCGCTGTTGAAACTTACCGACACCGTGACCACATTCAAAGACGGTGCGGAAATGGCTATGGAAGCCATGAAACAGGGCAAACCGTTAACCACGCTTAACGCCGTGGCAAAAATCAGTCATCAGGAGAGCAGTAACGATGAGTAATGTGTTAGAACGCATCGTCGCCGATAAACGTGTGGAGTTAGAAGCACGTATGGCAGCAATGCCGTTAGCCACGTTTAAAGATTCACTGACACCTTCAAATAAAAGCTTGTTCGATGCGTTGAGTCAGCCGGACGCCGGTTTTATTTTTGAATGTAAAAAGGCATCGCCGTCAAAAGGTCTCATCCGCCCTGTGTTCGACCTCGACGAAATTCTTGCTGCTTATAAACCTTACGCAGCAGGCATTTCAGTGCTGACTGATGAAAAGTATTTTCAGGGCAGTTATGACTATCTGGCTTATGTGACTGAGCGGGTGTCGCAACCGGTTCTGAACAAAGATTTCTTTGTGAACGAGTATCAGGTTTATCTGGCCCGTCATTATAACGCTGATGCTATTTTGCTGATGCTGAGTGTGCTGGACGACGACACTTACCGCACACTTGCCGGCCTGGCTGACAGCCTGGCGCTGGATATTCTTACCGAAGTCAGTAACGAAGAAGAAATGCACCGCGCCATCGCGCTGGAAGCGAAAATCATCGGCATCAATAACCGTGATTTGCGGGATTTGTCCACCGACCTCGCCACCAGCGAAAAACTGATCCCCATGCTGGACAAGGCAACTCATGATTTCGTCGTGATTTCTGAATCCGGCATTTATACCCATCAGGATGTACGCCGCTTAGCGCCGCTATGCCAGGGCTTTCTGGTTGGCAGTGCGCTGATGGCACAAAAAGATTTACCAGAAGCGGTGCGTGCCCTCATTTACGGCGACATCAAAGTATGCGGCCTGTCCCGTGCAGAAGACGCTAAAGCTGCGTTTGACGGCGGCGCAAACTATGGCGGTCTTATCTTCGCAGAAAAGTCTAAACGTTGTGTAACGCAGGAGCAGGCGCGCATGATTACTGAGACAGTGCCGGGCCGTTATGTGGGTGTATTTGTCGACCAGCCTGTGGATGATATTGCCAGTGCCGCGCGTACACTTAGCCTGTTTGCCGTTCAGTTACACGGCAGCGAAGATGCGGCTTTCCGCCAGACATTGCGGGCAGCACTGCCTGCTGAATGCCAGATTTGGCAGGCGGTTGGCATATCCGGCGACTTACCGCCGCACCTCAGCGATTTGCTGGGCGAAACCGTAACAGACCGTGTACTGCTGGATTGTCAGGTAGGTTCGGAAAAAGGCGGAACGGGACAGTCATTCGACTGGTCACTGCTGGACAATGTGACAGACAAGAAAAAACTCATCGTTGCCGGCGGCATTCATGCCGGTAACCTGGTCGCTGCGCTCGGAACCGGCGCGGGCACCATAGATGTAAATTCCGGAGTAGAAGATGCTCCGGCACAAAAATCTGCTGAAAAGCTGGCGGCGCTGTTCGCAACAGCACGACGCTATTAATTGATGATCAACAGGATTATTCATGAACCAACTTGATTCAAAATTCGGGGATTTCGGGGGCATGTACGTGCCCGAGTTGCTTATTCCCGCGCTAGACCAACTCGAGAAAGAATTTATTGATGCCAAAGAAGATCCGGCATTTCAGGAAGAGTTTTCGGCACTGCTAAAAGATTATGCAGGTCGTCCTACGGCGATGACCCTGACGCGCAATCTGGTTACAAACCCCAAGGTTAAGCTGTATCTGAAGCGTGAAGATTTACTGCATGGCGGTGCGCACAAAACCAACCAGGTTCTCGGACAGGCACTGCTGACTAAGCGTATGGGTAAAACCGAAGTCATTGCCGAAACCGGTGCAGGTCAACACGGTACGGCGACGGCACTTGCCTGCGCGCTGCTGGGTCTGAAATGCCGCATTTACATGGGTGCGAAAGATGTTGAGCGTCAGGCACCGAACGTATTCCGTATGCGTTTAATGGGTGCGGAAGTCATTCCAGTGAATGCAGGTTCAGGTACGCTGAAAGATGCGGTTAACGAAGCACTCCGCGACTGGTCTGCCAATTACGAAAAAGCACACTATCTGCTGGGCACCGCGGCCGGCCCACACCCGTTCCCCCATATCGTACGTGAATTCCACCGCATGATTGGTGAAGAAACCCGTGCGCAGATCATGGAAAAAGAAGGCAGATTACCGGATGCCGTGGTCGCCTGTGTTGGCGGCGGCTCGAATGCTATCGGCATGTTTGCTGACTTCATCGACGAGCCTTCTGTGAAGCTAATCGGTGTAGAACCTGCAGGGAAAGGTCTGCACACCAAAGAACACGGTGCCACCATTTGTACCGGCTCGAAAGGCATTCTGCACGGTGCATACACGTATATTATGCAGGACAAGCAAGGCCAGATTGAAGAAAGCTACTCTGTGTCAGCCGGTCTGGACTACCCTGCGGTTGGTCCTCAGCATGCCTATCTTGCAGATACCGGCCGCGCTGAATATGTTGCGGTTACTGACGAAGAAGCGCTGAATGCCTTCCAGCTGTTAGCCCGAAAAGAAGGTATCATTCCGGCGCTTGAGTCTTCCCACGCGCTGGCCCATGCGCTCAACATGGCAGACGAAGCAGAAGAAGAAACCATTATCGTGGTGAATTTATCGGGTCGCGGCGACAAAGACCTTGGACACGTGATCAAGATTCTGGGAGAAGATTTTAATGGATCGCTATAGTGATATGTTTGGCCGGCTGAACGCCGGTAATCGCGGTGCGTTTGTTCCTTTCGTCATGATTGGCGATCCGGATATCGACACGTCTGAAAAAATTATCTGTCAGTTGATTGAAAGCGGCGCAGACGCTCTTGAACTGGGTATTCCCTACTCAGATCCCATAGCTGATGGCCCGACAATTCAGGCTGCAAGTATTCGTGCACTTGGCAACGGCGTTACACCGGATGCCTGCTTTGAGATGCTTTCCCGCGTCAGAGCAAAATACCCCGATGTGCCTATGGGCTTATTGTTATACAGCAACCTGGTGATGGCCAAAGGGATCAAAGCTTTTTATCAGCAGGCACACGATGCCGGCGTTGATTCAATTCTGGTAGCGGATGTACCGCTTCGCGAAGCAAAACCCTTTATATCTGTAGCCAATGAAACCGGCGTAGCTCAAATTCTTATTGCACCGCCTAATGCAACAGAAGAAACGTTATCGCAGATTGGTGAACACTCACGCGGCTACACTTACTTGTTAGGCCGTGCTGGTGTAACCGGCGTGGAAACCGCTGCAGATATTCCGGCAGAGTCATTAATTGCCAAATTATCAGACTATGCATGTGCTCCGCCAATTCTCGGCTTTGGTATTTCAACACCGGAGCAGGTGTCGACAGCCATCAAAGCCGGCGCTGCGGGCGCAATCAGTGGTTCAGCCACCGTTAACATCATCGCCAAACATTTAGATGATGTGCCGGCCATGCTCAGCGCACTCGATGCCTTTGTTACCGGCATGAAAGCGGCTACGGAAAAATAAGGGAAGAAATACGATGTTCTATATGATTTGTGCAACCGACGTGGAAAACAGTCTGGAAAAGCGCCTGGCCGCCCGCCCTGCTCACCTGGCACGTCTGAATGCGTTAAAAGACGAAGGCCGCTTGCTGATTGCCGGCCCCTTCCCTGCTATCGACAGTGACGATCCCGGCCCTGCCGGATTCACCGGTTCTCTGGTTGTCGCTGAATTTGACTCTCTGGAAACCGCGAAAGCCTGGGCTGAAGCCGACCCGTATGTGGAAGCCGGCGTCTATGACAACGTGGTAGTTAAACCCTACAAGAAAGTATTGCCGTAACCGGTTACGGAAACAAAAACGGGAGCCAGCGGCTCCCGTTTTTCATTTATTGGTGCAACTCGCCGTTACAGGTTTACTCTCTCGTGTTCGCCCATTTCCTCCGGATCGACTTTCTTTCCGGTAAGTAACTTAAATACGCCTTTAAATCCGGGCTCTGCAAGCCAGATCTCGGCATCCTTTAATTCGAACCGCATCATTTTCAGGGCGGGATCATCTTTTCCGCCTTCAAACCATGCAGATACCGGATTCGACCAGTATTTATCAATAATTTCCTTGCGTGTCTCTTCCACCAGCGTACCCCGGATGCAGGCAAACACATCATGCCCCTTACTGGAAAACTGCGCCATAGCTGGACCTCCGGACGCTGCACGGTTAGTTTTCGTTGTGTAAAACCAGAATTCGCTGTTAGCTTTTTCATCAAGAATGGCGTGCATGGGTTCAGCGTGATCCCGGCTGGCATCAAGGCTCAACATTACATTAGGGCTGTCCGACAACGCCTTCCACATGCGGGTACGAATATCATCAGATGTCATTTTATCTCCTCGTTTCACGTTCTTCTGCAAAGATCTTTAATTCAACACCTGATATCCACTGCAGTAGCTATGCCAGACGAAGATAACTCATTAACCCATTGATTAAATGAACCTTTCTTGATTGGGTTCACCTAGGGGACAGATTGATATGTCTCATTTTCTGTAAAGTTTACCTTGAGGTGGTATGAACTCAGGACACGAACAGGGATTAACATAATGAATTTGCAGCAGTTAACAAAAGTCAGATTCAATTCAGCCAATGTTCATTTATAACGGTTATGCTAGGATACGAAAATTAGAGAATGCCGGACGCCGTGTCCTGAGCACCATCCTGAGGCTGTATGAATATCCTTAAAACCCTGGTTCTGACTGTGTTACTGCTCATAGCTCCGCTATCGCAGCAGGCCGCTGCCGTTCAGGAGCAGGCGCAACAGATAGATCGCAGTCAGGCCGCGACAAAAGCACAACAACATGAAAAAGGTCGTGTATTGCGGGTCGATCAAACCCGTACCAAATACCGCGTGAAAGTGCTGAAAAAAAATGGACGTGTGGTGTCGGTGGATGTAGACAAGAAAACCGGTAAAGTTCAGCCGGCAACGGACAAGGATAATTAAGACAAATGCGCTTATTAATTGCCGAAGACGACAGTCGTCTGCTAACCCAGTTAGATGCTTTGCTGCAGCAAAACGGCTACAGCGTGGACCTTGCAGACAATGGAAATAACGCCTTATATCAGCTTCAGGAATATAATTACGATTTAGCCGTTATTGATATCGGACTGCCGGGTATTGACGGATTCGACGTGATCCGTAAAGCCCGTCAGAACGACGTTCGTACACCGGTGCTGATCCTGACCGCCAGAGACCGCTGGCAGGAAAAGGTAGAAGGTCTGGATGCCGGTGCTGATGACTATCTCACCAAGCCATTTCACAATGAAGAGTTACTGGCCAGAGTGAAGGCTTTGATCCGCCGGGCTTCCGGTCAGGCAAATCCGTCTATTCAGTTTGGTCCGGTATGTCTGGACACAGTTGCCGAAGAAATTACTCTGAACGACGTCCGACTGGATCTCACGGCTTACGAGTACAAGGTCATGGAATACCTGATGCTGAATCCGCAGAAGATTGTATCGAAAACAGAACTGACAGAGCATATCTACGATCAGGACTTCGATTTAGACAGTAATGTGATTGAGGTATTTGTAGGACGCCTGCGGAAAAAACTCGATCCTGACGGCACGCTGAAACCTATTGAAACACTTCGTGGCCGCGGCTACCGCCTGAACAGAGATCTATGACCCGTCTGTCTCTTCGTCTTCGCAGTGCCCTTCTGGCACTGCTGGCGCTGGCTATTTTTATTCCGGTGACCGTGCTGACTCTGGACAAAGCCTATACGGAAAGTCTCACCCAGGCGAAGCATAACGAATTAAAGCTGATGAACCTGGCACTGGTCTCTGCCTTTGAACTGGACGGTGATGTGCCTTACATGCCGGAACTATTGTACGAAGAGCAGCTTAATTTGCCGGATTCAGGCTACATAGGCATTATCGTTTTCCGCAATAAAGTAGTCTGGAAATCGGCTTCAGCGTTACACAATGAGGTGATCGCTACCCTGCCCGCCCCCGCAACCGGCGATGAAGAATTTATCACGGAAGACCGGGGCGCACTCAGTAACACCGGCAGCTATTTCAGCTATGCGTTTACAGCAGAATTCGCAGCAGCCGACAGTTTCGAACCGGTTCATTTTTACATTATGAACAGCCGTCAGGAATTCAACCTTGAGCGTGACGCATTCACAGGTACATTGTGGAAATGGTTGCTCCTGCTTGCTGCCGGACTCCTTGTATTGATCATCGCCGGCATTACTTTCGTGCTAAATCCTGTGCGTGAGCTGATCAATGAAATACGGCTGACAGCCAGCGGACGCCAGGGTGCACTCACCCGCCATTATCCGAAAGAGTTTACCCCGCTAAAAAACAGCATTAACCGGTTGCTTGAAGCAGAAGCCCAACAACGCAGTCGCTATAAGAATAGTCTCGGTGATTTGGCTCACAGCCTGAAAACACCGCTGGCTGTTGCTATGGGCACCAATAATCTTCCCGATGATGCCCATGACTCACTTACGCAAATCAATAATATCATCCAACGCCAGCTCAAACGGGCCGCAGCAGCCAAAGCCGGCTGGCAAGCCAGTGTCACGGTAGCTCCGCTGGCGCAAAAACTACTTAATGCAATGGAAAAAGTGCATCGTGACCGTTCACTTAACATAAACATGGCAGGTGATACCGGTTGTCAGTTCAAGGGCGATGAAACTGATTTGATGGAAATGATGGGCAACCTTTTGGATAACGCCTGTAAAGCAGCCAGCACAACGGTACTTCTCACCCTTGAGCAGGAAGAGGGCTGGAGTCATATCCGTATAGAAGATGACGGGCCGGGCATCCCCCCGGATCAGAAAGACGCGCTGCTTGAACGGGGCGAGCGTCTGGATACCTACGCGGAAGGCCAGGGGATTGGCATGGCTGTCGTTGCCGATCTCGTTGCTATTTATGAAGGGAGGCTGGATATTGCAGACAGTACGCTTGGCGGTGCAGCAGTAACATTGTCATTTCCTGTGTAATTACAGTTTGTTGTGCGTTATGTTTACTTTTCAATCTGGTACAACCATAACCATCATGAATGCTTACCATAAATGCAACACTATAATTTATCCTCAATGGTAAAACCAATCTGACGCGTCACCACACATCGCATTTATCAGAATTCTATAAACCAATGAATTTTATAACTAATTTATAAATCACAAATCATAAACCAGGAAACCGAAAATCGACATGCAACATCTGTTTTACATAAGCATGTTGCATGACACCCCCTGGTCACTTTCTGTCATTACGTAATCACTAAAAATCAGTTAATATGTCCCTCATTTTTATACGCGTATAGCTAAGACCGTCTTAATTCTACGCCCGAGTGAACCAAGACCGAGAGAAAATTATGAGTTTGTATTCAGAATATCTGGCAGAGATCGAAACCCGTAAAACGGAACTAGGTCTTAACCCGAAGCCAATAGACAGTGCTGATCTGCTGTCAGAAATCATTGCTCAAATCAAAGACACAGCAAATGAGCACCGTGAAGACTCTTTAAAATTCTTTATCTATAACACCCTGCCCGGCACCACAAGCGCGGCTGGTGTTAAAGCACAATTCCTGAAAGAAATTGTTCTTGGCGAAGAAAAAGTAGAAGAAATCACACCTGAGTTTGCACTTGAATTGCTGTCTCACATGAAAGGTGGTCCGTCTGTAGAAGTATTACTGGACCTGGCATTATCTGATGACGAATCAGTTGCCAAACCAGCTGCTGAAGTACTGAAAACACAGGTTTACATGTACGACGCAGACACCGGGCGTCTTGAAGCGGCTTATAAAGCAGGCAACCCAATCGTAAAAGAGATTCTGGAAAGCTACGCGAAAGCAGAGTTCTTCACCAAGCTGCCTGATGTACCTGAAAAAATCGAAGTTGTTACTTATATCGCTGCTGAAGGTGATATCTCTACGGACCTGCTTTCTCCGGGTAACCAGGCGCACTCCCGTGCCGACCGTGAACTGCACGGCCAGTGTATGATTACGCCTGAAGCACAACAGGAAATCGTTGAGCTGGGTAAAAAGCACCCTAACGCTAAAGTCATGCTGATTGCAGAAAAAGGCACCATGGGTGTAGGTTCTTCTCGGATGTCCGGTGTGAACAACGTGGCACTGTGGGCCGGTGAGCCTACCAGCCCTTACATTCCTTTCGTCAACAAAGCACCAATCGTTGCAGGTACTAACGGTATTGCACCTATCTTCCTGACTACCGTTGACGTAACCGGTGGTATCGGTCTTGACCTTAAAAACTGGGTTAAGAAAACTGACGAAAACGGCGAAGTGGTTCGTGACGCAAATGGCGACCCTGTACTGGAAGAAGCATATTCAGTTGCAACCGGTACCGTACTGACCATCGATACCAAAGCTAAGAAACTGTACAACGGTTCTGAAGAACTGGCTGACGTTTCTGCTTCATTCACTCCTCAAAAAATGGAGTTCATGAAAGCCGGTGGTTCTTACGCGGTTGTGTTTGGTAAGAAGTTACAAACTTTCGCGGCAGAAACACTGGGTGTTAAAGCACCGGAAGTGTATGCAGCTGCAAAAGAAATCTCTCATGAAGGTCAGGGTCTGACTGCTGTTGAGAAAATCTTTAACCGTAACGCGGTAGGTGTGAATTCAGATTCTCCTCTGCATGCCGGTTCAGATGTACGTGTAAAAGTTAACATCGTTGGTTCTCAGGACACCACAGGCCCGATGACCTGTCAGGAACTGGAATCGATGGCTGCATCAACGATTTCTCCGCTGGTTGACGGTGCATATCAGTCTGGCTGTCACACTGCATCAGTATGGGATAAGAAAGCTCAGGCTAACATCCCTAAACTGATGTCTTTCATGAACAACTTTGGTGTTATCACAGCCCGTGACCCTAAAGGCGTTTACCACGCAATGACTGACGTTATTCACAAAGTGCTTAACGACATCACTGTAGACGACCGCGCAATCATCATTGGTGGTGACTCACATACCCGTATGTCCAAAGGTGTCGCTTTCGGTGCTGACTCAGGTACTGTTGCACTGGCACTGGCAACGGGTGAAGCAGCAATGCCAATTCCACAGTCTGTAAAAGTGACCTTTAAAGGCAGCATGAAAGAACACATGGACTTCCGTGATGTGGTTCACGCTACTCAGGCGCAAATGCTGAAGCAATTCTCCGGTGAAAACGTGTTCCAGGGCCGTGTTATCGAAGTTCAAATCGGTACCCTGCTGGCTGACCAGGCATTTACGTTCACTGACTGGACTGCTGAGATGAAGGCGAAAGCTTCAATCTGTATCTCTGACAACGAGACCATGATTGCATCACTGGAACTGGCGAAGAGCCGTATCCAGATCATGATCAACAAGGGTATGGATAACGAAGCGAACATGCTGCAAGGTCTTATCGACCTGGCAGACAAGCGTATTGCTGAAATCAAGTCTGGCGAAGAGCCTGCACTGGCACCGGATGACAATGCTAAGTACTACGCAGAAGTCGTTGTTGACCTGGACCAAATCGATGAGCCAATGATCGCTGACCCGGATGTAAACAACGAAGACGTGTCTAAGCGTTACACCCACGACGTTATCCGTCCGGTTTCTTACTACGACGGCAAGCCAGTTGACCTGGGCTTCGTAGGTTCTTGTATGGTTCATAAAGGCGACATGCAAATCATTGCACAAATGCTACGTAACCTGGAGAAGCTGAACGGTTCTGTAAGCTTTAAAGCACCGCTGGTTGTTGCTCCGCCAACGTACAACATTGTTGATGAGCTGAAAGCAGAAGGCGACTGGGAAATCCTGGCAAAATACGCCGGTTTCGAATTCGACGATGCCAAGCCAAAAGAAGCAGCACGTACTAAGTACG
Organism: Alteromonas sp.; assembly: GCF_984505615.1. Classification (NCBI taxonomy): domain Bacteria; kingdom Pseudomonadati; phylum Pseudomonadota; class Gammaproteobacteria; order Alteromonadales; family Alteromonadaceae; genus Alteromonas; species Alteromonas sp. Next base: position 26,297 of record NZ_CFHOXV010000033.1, read on the forward strand.
AAAACATTCTGTACCTTGAGCGTCCGGGATGTAACCTGTGTATGGGTAACCAGGAAAAAGCTGAACCTGGTGACACTGTAATTGCTACATCTACCCGTTTGTTCCAGGGCCGTGTTGTTGCTGATACAAGCGAGAAGAAAGGCGAATCACTGCTGGGCTCAACGCCGCTGGTAGTGCTGTCTACAGTACTGGGTCGCTTCCCGACTACTGAAGAGTACAAGCAGGCTGTTGCAGGCATCGACCTGACCAAGTTTGCTCCGCCTTCAGAAGACCTTGCTGTTAAGCGTAAGTTTGAAGCAGACGTAGCGGTTAAGAACGTTTAATTAGCGGTTCTTAATACTATTTAGAAGGCCCCGACTTTGTCGGGGCTTTTTTTTCAGGATGCGCTGTTGCAGGTTTTAGCAGAGCTTCAGCCCGCGGGAGTGACAGGTATTAACAAAGCTCAAAACCGCTGAACTGCCCAGTTGAGCGCAATCAGAGCAATAGCTGATGAGGCTAAAGGCATGACAGCAGTAGCATACAATCGCAAATGTCTTAATGCCAAAAGCAATGGCAGCAGTAATAACACGACGACGAGTTGACCGAGCTCTACACCAATATTAAATGAAGCAATAGCCAGCAAAGGACTCTGTGCATCAGCTTGCAGTTCCCCGAACACACTTGCGAAGCCCATCCCGTGAATCAACCCGAAAGCGAAAGTAACAATGGTCAGCCGGTGTATAACAGGCCAGATGTTATTGATTGCCGTCAGCATCACTGATATTGCAATACCAAATTCCACCCAGCGACCGGGAGGGTGATACCAGCCAAGGGCAGTCGTTGTCAACGTAACAGAATGGGCAACGGTAAATGCAGTTACCAGCCAGAACGTAGATTTAAGTACTTTAACTTTACTCAATTCGCCCTGCCATTGATTGTTTTTTCTTACCAGATTAACAGTCAGCAAAGTAGCTAACAAAAACAAAATATGGTCAATACCAATCCAGATATGAATAATGCCCTGATACACAAAAGTAGTGATGGTTTGCCACACGGAAGCGTCGGACGCAGCTGACAGTGTCACTTGCCTGTGTTCATTCGTAAACACATCAGTATGACTTTCTCCACCTATAGCCGCACTGAACAATGTTTGGTGGGTGTCATCCTGCTCAAACATCCCCTGATAATCCACTGAAACATTGGCGTCGTAGGGGCAGTCGATTGTGAATGGTATAGCTATCAGGGCTTCGCCAGATATCAATTCCATTGCTACTTCATGAAATACCGGCGAACAGGCTGCACTACCCTGAGTAAATTGCAAAACAGCAGCTGCGTAGGCATGCAGATCAGATTGAGCTTCTTTTACTTCATGCCAGACGAGTTTGCCATCAAAATTCTCATCCAGTTTCATCTCAATCTCGAGATCGTATGGCATAAGAGAAAGTCGCCCGCTAAACTTCTGCGTATTGTCTCCGTTCAAAGTAATATATCCGTTGCTGAGTTCATGGGCTTTCACCCCCTCCGGAACGGTTATCATCAGGAATGACAAAATCATCAACCCGAATGCACGGTTGGAAACAAAATCACTAACGCGATAAAACGACAACAAAAACATGCCTGCTCCGGTTATTTTTCTTCTGATTCAATCTGGCTGTCAACGGCGCGTTCCAATAGTATCTTATCGGCCCGGGTTTTCCCGTGCTCCCAATTCAGACGCGCATACTTCAGAGCTTTCAGGGGATCAGGTTGAATATCAAGATAATATCGTGCAAGTTGCGCCGCATGAACGCCATCGTCACGCCAGGCGCGCATAGCCACACGCTGTGCCATAGCTTGCGTCCACAGCGTTCCGTTTTTACTTAGTTTTTCTGCCTGCGCAAGTCTGAGCATAATGGCATCATCTACATTATCCGGATCATTAATAATGGGGGATAGCGTGTTGAGAACTCTATCCGGTTGACCCAGGGCAAGCTGAATATCAGCCCAAAGCGCAACACGACTCAACGGAACCTGATTAAAATCGACATTATCAAGCCATGCACAGGCCTCTTCCGGGCGGTTAAGTTCAAGCGCCAAAGAAGCCAGAATTTCTCTGAGCCATCCATCAAGTGGTGCGGATTTGGTCACACCGGAATATTGATGTAACTGTTCAAGCTTTTTGTAATCATCTGAATCGGGAGATTGCTGCGAGCGTATATCCAGTAAACAAATTGCAGACAAGGCAGGTTCTCCGATCCCGGCAAGAGACCGGCAGGCAGCTTCAGCCTCATCAGATTTACCGAGATTTATTGCAATGGTCGCTTGTAATAACTGCGCAGAAGGTGTTTTTCCGAATTTCTCAGTGTACTGCCTGATTGTTGAAGCAGCATCAATGAAAGCATGTTGGTGTTGCTGTAATCTTGCCTTAAACAACAACATTTCCGGCTCAAAGTTTCCTGAGCTTATTACTGCATTTGTTATCCGGATTATGCGTCGAAGCGCTAACCCTGAACCGTTAAGTGATCTCGCTTCATCCAGTGATTTTTTTAACGAAGATAGCGCTGGCTTTTCTTCCGGCCCGGCTTCCCAACTTGCTATCACAGTACTGTCATCCGGATAGAAAATATCTGCGCGGACTGCAGATGTTTGTCCCGCCCAAACAACAAAGGTAGCAAATAGTGTGCAAAAGAAGATTTTCAATATTTTTCCCCGTGACAACAGGCCGTCCCTGGCCTCGCGGTTATCAGTAATCCGTCAATAGATCATCGAACGCTGCGGGATCATCCGAATCGTTTTCAAACACTCTGCCATTTACAGGAAGCGGGGTTCCGGTGGCCGGCTGACTGAATGCGGAACGGACATAGGTAGAAACCATCACGTTCTCCGCTTCAACAATAATACCAATTGTACCGCTCACGGGGTCATTGACACCGTCACTGACAGTAAACGTAAAACTGTCTTCACCGGTAAATTCAGCATCTGGTGTGAATGTAAAGCTACCGTTATCAGCGACTTCTACACTACCGTTGGCCGGCGATCCTTCCAACGAATAAACGAGCGTATCGCCGTTAGCGTCAGATGCTGTGAGCGTATCAAAAAATGATGTATCCACCGTGGTGGTAAAGTCTTCTGATATGACCTCAGGAGCATAATTGGTATCATCGTCATCGCTGCAGCCGCTGAGAATGATGCCTGTGACTGCGACTAAATATAGATGTTTCATCATGATTCCTTTATTCCGCTGAGCCAGAGATTGGGGTTGCAAGATAAGGAAAACCAGACATGGTCATGGAAGCGTCTACCGGAGCACCATCGGTAAAGGGTACGTTTCCAACACTTGCATCTTCTGAGGTACAGAGACCTAAGTCAGTCGACTCGCCATTCACCGGAATGGGATAACATAATGCCCCCATTACCACGCGAAGTGCGATATCAACTACGTCATCACCCGGACGCCGGCCGTTTGGAAAACCGGCAAGATCATCACCGGCAACGCCAAACGCTGACTGTTCACCGGCTGGTGTTGCCGGAATACCCGTATTCAGACGCAGCATTTCCGACGCAGTTACCGTAGCTTGCTGATTTACTCCCGGAAAGCCGGTGAGAAGCGCAGTGACTAAATCATTACGCGGAAAATTAGTTGGCGCGAGAGTTTCCAGATCTGTGCCCAGGGTAGTATTCACTGCATCGCGGAACAGGATATTAAGCAATTCAGGCAATACCGGATTGGTCACATAATCAGCAAATTGTCCGTCTGCAGACGGATGTGAACTGTTAAATTTGTCTTTATCGCCAAGGCCTATTACCAGTTCATTGACTAACGGGCTACCAAGCCGTGATACCTGTGTCATCGCTCCACCAGCAGCTGATGGCTTTTCGAACGTTGCATTTGGATTCAGGATTCTGGCCTGTGGCAGGCTGGCTGTGGTCCATGCGCCCACTGTTCCGTTGCCGTCTCCGGTAATACAAGCGGCCGGGATTTCAACAGCAATAGAGGTCACGTTCTTGTCAGCGAGATCATCATTATCTTCGCTTTGAGTGATTCCTCCCGGAAAACCATCTCCGTCACCTGCACCGGGTGCACTGTCTCCTTCAACAGGAACATAATTCACCAGGTCAAAAGTATCTCCCAGGTTAACAACAAACGGGTCTTTTCTCTGTCCAACAAAGACTTTGCCGGGGTTCTCGCAGCCCGGTACAGCGAAATCATAAACATACTGACCGGCGTAACGCTCATATTCACCTGAACTGGTGAAAGTTTTATCACCAATATAGTCCAGTGGTTTAGAAAACATTGCTGCTGAAGATGGTGTCAGTGATGTTCTTTCACCGGTGCGGGCGTTACCACTAACCCATGTCATTGTGTAATGCTCAGAAAAGTTAGAATTACTTTGATCGTCAGCACTGACCGGCCCGATATTTTTCAGAGGTACTTTGATCATCTTCTGATCGCCTTCAGGACCAACCGGCAGAGCAACACCTTCATTATCTGCAGCCAGCATGGCACTGAACTGAAATGCGAGAGTAATGTCCTCCATCGCGTCGCCATCGTTATCAATGTGAATCGCATATACCGCATCCGGATCCATTGAAAAATAGTTTGGCCCGCCGTACGCATCCTGTAACGGAATGTAATTGGCTATCAACGTGACATACCCTTCTCTGCCAGATTCGTAACTGTTAAACATATAAAAATCTGTGGCATCGACGGTAGGGGCACGGGTAATAGCCGGAGCTTCGCGGTGGCTCGAAGCCATGGCTGTGGCAGAAAGACCGGCAACCAGCGACGCGGAGACGGCAAGAGTGAGTGGCGTAAACCTGGACATAATTTAACCTTTTTTCGTGAGTGAACATCTAGCCATACGGGAGTGCTGGCTAATCAGATGCAGCTAAATCAGTCTTTTTATAAAAAAAATGAAAAAACTTTGTAAATATTATGAGCCACTAATTAAGTTCCCGCCTGGAAAAGCGGGTTTATTTATTTCAGCATTGAGAAAATTTAAATACTTATTGCCTACTCTTTCTTGTCATCACACTGCCTGATTCATTCCCCTTCAATTCGGGCACAATGATATTCCTCATCACTGAGGGTGAGCGTCGCTTCTTTACCTTTGCTCCAGAACACCACACTGTTACCCGTATATTTCGCACCCGAGGCACTGATACCGGGCGTCAGCACCATGGCATTTGCGCCAATCTGCAGAATGGCTGTATCGTTGCCGTCCACCTGAAAAATCACCGCACCGGCATCACCACAGTCATATTGGTAAGGATGTCCGGCAATGGTTTCCTCCTTCCCGCTATTGTCACATGCGGTAAGAATAAAAATACTGGCTGACATCGCGATGCCATGAATTAGCGCTTTTTGCTTCACGAATTTCTCCTGACGTTAGTTTCCCTGTTTTAACTTAGTATGGATGACTTCGAATATTTGCACATTTTTATTCATAAATGAGCCTTCCGGGCGTTAATGCCACAATTACCGGCGAGTAGAAAATTATTCCATGGAAGCTTTATAATTCACTATTAATTTCAGGTCACACTAACAGTCATTCCTATTTAGTATATTGATGCTATAGCCCATTGATTCATTGCATTCACGTCTTCTCCATGCGAATTTTAGTACATTAATTAAACAATCAGTTTTACCAGTAAAATCTCACACATTTGCCTTACGGATTAAGGATGAAAACATGGATGTGGAAACTCTGGCAACAACTCTGGCTGGTCAACCCGACACAGATAAAGCATTCAGTATGTTTTGTAAGTTTATGCATTTTCGGGGTTTCAGTGCCGTAGGATACTGTAAAGTCCGGCCAGGCAATGCTCAAAATGATGTTGTAAAGGCCAGTTTCCCGAAAGACTGGACTATGCACTATATGAAAAACGATTATGCTCGTCATGATCCGCTGTTTGACTACTCCCTGCACAACCTTCTGCCTTTTGAGTGGCAGAAGGTTGCCGAAATCACCGGCCACACAGGAAAACGCATACTCAGAGAAGCCGGTGAATTTGGACTGAATAAAGGATACGCGCTGGGATTGCGCGTGAAAAACGGCGAACACAATTGCATATCTGTCTGTGAAGATGACACCTCTCCAAGAGAAAAGAGTCTTACTGTAGCTGAATTCTATTTTGCTTCAGCCATGCTGAACGAGCACATGACGCTTATTTCGTCAGCGAAAGTGGCTTCTATGCTTACTGTGCGGGAAACCGATGTAGTACTTTGGGCTGCTGAAGGCCTGACAGATACAGCCATCGCAGACCGCCTTTCAATCAGTCACAACACGGTGCGTTATCATTGGAAGAGCATATTTATCAAGCTCAAAGCTAAAAACAAAATTCATGCAGTAGCCATCGCTCTTACCCACAACCTCATACGACCTTTGCAATTAAAAAGATAAAACTACCAATTCTGGTAGGTAACAAAATTACCTTGTCCGGACATAATAAATCCTGCTGTTCTGAATTTTACGGAGGATAATATGAGCACACTGGCAACCCGGCAGTTTTACCCAACATGTTTTTTGATCATGTCTTTAAGTCTCCTGTGTGGTTGTGGCGACGACGATGAAAATGAGCGCCCTCTGTTGCAAGGCCGCTTCATTGATAGTGCGGTTCAGGGATTAACTTATACATCAGATGAAACGTCCGGTGTCACAGATGAAAATGGCACCTTTACCTACTATGAGGGCGATATTGTTTCATTCTCCATTGGTGATTGGGTTATCGGTGTGTCAGCCGGCGATGACATTATTACTCCGGTTTCCTTTGAAGATGATGGTGAGCTGGATAACTACTCAATAAACCTGTCCCGAATTCTCCAGTCTATTGACGAAGACGGGGATCTTTCAAATGGCATTAATGTCTCTGAAACGGTAGCGACTATCGCAGGGACGATTACCATAGACATGACTGTCGATCCTTCACTGTTTACGCAAGACAATATTCAGGCACTGCTTGATGCTGTCCCCGACGGCCGTGGTTATCTGGTCAGTGAGGCCGAAGCAACCAGTCATTTGATTGAATCCTTCGAACAGGAGGGTCTGACTCTGACGGTATCAGATGATGACAGCACCAGTGATGGCGATGATTCATCAGGTGACGGTAGTAGCGGTGATGACAGCGACGGTTCCGGTGACGATGACAGCGGTGATGACAGCGATGGTTCCGGTGACGACAGCAGCGGCGATGACAGCGACGGTTCCGGTGACGATAACAGCGGTGATGGCAGCGACGGTTCAGGCGACGACAGCAGCGGCGATGACAGTGACGGTGCTGGCGGCAATGGCTCAGATGTGGACTCTAGCGCTATTCTGACAGTAACTGGTGAACATAGCTATCTGGTTGGCGGCACACTTGAAGTCAATGATATAGCCTTTGGATTCGCCGCGTTTTCAGGCGTTGAACATTCCGTCACACTGGTCGGTATGGAAGATCTTAATGACGTAGAAGATCTGCTGGCAGGTATACAGCCTGATAATGGCTTTGTGATTGTAGTTGGTTTTATAGATGGTATAGGTCTGTCAGCCTCTCTCCTAACGCTGTCGGTTGACGGTGTTGAATACAACTATGAATGTTCGGTTAACTGCGAGATAACCGTTAATGTACCCGACAAGCTAGTCACTTTTTCAGGTGCAGTTTTCATTTGGGACGACGGCACAGAAACTATGGAACTGACTGGCAGCGTTGACTGGACAGATGATGATGAATATATCAGTAGTGATGGATTAACAGGTAACGCGGTGCCTTCAGAAAGTGAGTTGTGTGATCCGACAACATCTATAACTCAGATTGCTTTGGAAGATGCAGGCCTTTCCTATGAAGCAGCTGCCGGTGAATGCTTTGGTCTTCAAAATGTTGAAATGAATAAGGCAGAATTACCTCTTACCGCGATTTATTCATCATCAGGAAATATTGTTTCAAATCATATTTCAGTAAGTCCGACCATTAAACTGGCAGCAGTACCACGGCAGAATATGGTCTGGGGTGATGAAGACGACAATGATTTTTATGACACCGAGGTTTATGGTGTTTATGAAATTACCAATACAGGGAATTTCATGCTTTGTGATGCTGACAGACCCGACTGGCATATGACTGATGCTAACGGTGAGGCGATTACCTTTGCCACCTCTCTTGAAGTGCGTGGAACTGACAATGGCTATTTCGATACCGCCTCTCTTTATTCCCAAACCCCCGTAGGTGCCCGCTGTTTGCCGCCGGGCGCCACCCGAAAGATACATGTTAATTTAATGACATTTGCTGATGTAGATGACGGCTTTGATTTCAGCGTTGTCAGTGAGGTCACGGTGATAGACTCATTTGTTCTAGAATCACCGCCGGTGAGCTTTGTCTATCTGACTCCGGATTATGCGGAATGGGATTATGAAGACAGTGTCGTCCTGATGAGAGTAGCCATGTCCAACGCCACCGGTTCAGATCTGATACTGGATGACTCGGCACAACGAATTATGTACTACGATGTTGACGGTTATTATGTCTCAGATGATTTTATCTACGTGCATGAACAGCTTGGTCTGGAGAAGTATGATCTGGACGAAGATGATCTTACTTTATTGAATGGTAATCAAATCATCCTTAAAACCGGCTCGGCCGGAATCGGTTATTTACCTCTGGCGCCAGCTACAGCAGCTAAGGCCGTATTTTATCCGGAATTCAAATGACCACGTATCGCGGGCACAATGTGTGCCCGCCGTTTTCTTCAGTCATTCTGCCAGTTTCTGATTGTGCATTGTAACTGTTACTGATAATACTCCCCTCTCAATCTTAAAAAGTCTCCCTGCTCTACTGCAACCGACTTGAGCCGTTGCAGAACACTTGCTATCTATGCATACAGGGTGACGAATTGAGTATACGACTGTGCCCGTCCTGCATTTTCATCTAGTATGGCTCAACCTGGCCGATTAAACATTTTGTATGCGTTAATGACAAAACCGGAATTACTTTCTGCTGACAAGCATAGACTACCTGACGATGAATCACTGCTGGTTGAAGAAGTGCCGCTGGCGATTTCCGTCAATGACATCAGTCTGGTAGTAATGATGATCTCTCCTGACGATATCGAAGACTTCATTACCGGCTACTTTCTGACTGAACAAATCATTACTGCGCCGGTTGAAATTAAAGATATTCATATCGGGCGCAACGAAGCCGGCATCGAAGCTAATGTCAGCCTTACCGGCCGCCGGGAGCACCTGCTAAAATCACGGCGTTTTACACGGGTTAATGCAGGCTGCGGAATTTGTAATCACACCGCACTTGAACAGGCATTTCCGCAACTTGAAGCTGCGGCAAGCTGGGCTCCTGTGCCGGCCTGTGACTTCGGTTCACTCAGAGATGCCATGGACAAGCTGCAGAAAAAAGCCCGTAAGACCGGCGCCCTGCACGCCGCCCTTTACGGTTCAGGCAATGATATCGTACTCGGACGGGAAGATATTGGCCGTCACAACGCATTAGATAAAGTGATCGGTGCTGTGCGAAAACGCATAAAAAACCATGAAGAAGGTTATCTTGTTGTGACCAGCCGCTGTGGCGTGGAACTGGTCCAGAAGGCAGTGATTGCAGGGTTTACCACACTGATAAGTTTTTCTTCTCCCACGTCACTGGCAGTGTCTTTCGCCAGGCAACACAAATTGAATCTGGTGTTTTTGCCACGAAACAACCAGCCTGTATTTTTCTCCCGCGAGGTTCAACATGGCAGTTAAATCCACTAAGGCAGGCGGTTTACCGTCAATTAAATCCACTGTGAACGAACTGATTAAAAGTAAGCAGGTTCGTCAAAACATGCTGAACCTGTATAAGGTGAACAAGCATAAGGGATTTGACTGCCCGGGATGCGCCTGGGGGGACGAAAAAGACGGTACGTTCAGATTTTGCGAAAACGGTGCAAAAGCAGTGGCATGGGAATCGACAGAGTTGACCATTGGTGCTGAGTTTTTCAGACAACATAGTGTGACGTATCTTAATAAACAATCCGATCACTGGCTGGAAAGTCAGGGCCGGCTGGCAGAACCTCTACGTTACAATGCAGCAACAGACCATTATGAACCGGTAAGCTGGGATGACGCTTTTGATATCATTGCTGCTAAACTCAACGGGTTAAACAGCCCTGATGAACTTGAGTTGTATACATCCGGCCGTGCCAGTAATGAAGCCTCTTTTGTCTATCAATTATTCGGACGTGCATTCGGCACGAATAATTTTCCCGATTGTTCCAATATGTGCCACGAAGCCAGCGGCATTGCACTGAACCAGTCGGTAGGTGTAGGCAAAGGCACGGTGGTCCTGAAAGATTTTGAAAAAGCTGACACCTTGTTTGTGTTCGGACAAAACCCCGGTACTAATCATCCGCGCATGCTGAACGCTCTGCGTGCGGCGTCAAAACGGGGGGCGACCATTGTTTCGGTGAATAACTTAAAAGAAGTCGGCTTACAGAAATTTGCCAGCCCGCAAAAGCCTGCAGAGTTACTCGGTCTTGAAACTGTGCAAATAAGCAGTAAGTACGTTTCACCTAAACTGGGGGGCGATTATGCTGTTGCCAGAGGTATGGCGAAGGCCATTCTGATGCACCACAAAGACAGGCTCGACCATGAATTTATTACTTCACACACTTCAGGTTTCGATGCGTATGCATCTGCTGTTGAAGCAACAAGCTGGCAGAGCATAGAAAAACAAAGTGGCCTGTCGCAAAGTACAATCGAAGAACTGGCAGCACTGTTTTCTGCTTCACGCAAAACCATTTCTACCTGGGCGATGGGTATCACCCAGCATCTTTACTCAGTAGATACCATCAAAGAAATTGTTTCTCTGCATCTGCTCACCGGTGCCCTCGGGTTACCCGGTGCAGGACTGAGTCCGGTGCGTGGTCACAGCAATGTGCAGGGCAACCGCACGATGGGGATCCTTGAAGCACCAAAACCCGATTTTAATCAGCGCATGAAAGAGACTTTTGGCTTCAATCCGCCGGAAAAACCCGGACACCGTGTGTTTGATATGCTCAGCGCTCTGCATGAAAAGCGCAGCAAAGTACTTATTTGTCTTGGCGGAAACCTGGTGGCTGCCGCAGCAGATACCCCCTTTACCGCCGCTGCAGCCGGCAACGCTGAACTGCTGGTAAACATCGCAACTAAACTCAACCGCACTCACGTAACCGCTAAACAGGACGCCCTGCTGCTGCCCTGTTTAGGCAGAACAGAAATCGACATGCAGGCCACGGGCAATCAGGTGATTACCGTAGAAGACACATTCAGTATGGTGCACGGTTCCAGCGGCAGCACACCACCGCAAAGTAACAACCTTAAATCGGAAACAGAGATCATTTGCCGTATCGCCGCTGCAACTCTGGGTGAGAATACGCCGGCAGACTGGCTGTCGCTGTCAGACGATTACAGCCTGATCCGCGACCTTATCGCGAAGGTTATCCCCGGGTTTGAGAATATGAATGATAAGATAGCCGAACCCGGCGGCTTTCATTTGTACAACGCTGCAGCAAACCGGGAATGGCGGAATAAAGAGGGTAAAGCCCTGTTTAACCACAATGCCTTACCTGAGAATTTGTTCAGCGAAGGCGTGATGGCAAAAATCGCAGCCAGTGATACGCCGGTTTTCACCATGCAGACATTGCGCAGCCACGACCAGTACAACACCACGATTTACGGCATGAACGACCGTTACAGAGGCATTTTCGGTGAACGTAATATTGTGTTCATGAACCCGCAGGATTTAGCCAGACTGAATATACGTGAAGGCAGTCTGATAAATGTTGAGACCGTATGGGATGACGATGTCACCCGTAAAATTTCACGCTTTAAAGCGATCAGCTACGATATTCCTCAGGGGAACGTTGCGGCCTACTATCCGGAAGCGAACCCGCTGGTGCCCTTTAACAGTGTGGGGCAGCAAAGTGCCACCCCGACCTCGAAAGCGGTACCGGTCATCATTACACCGGTCAATGTAATAGCCTGATAAAGGTAATTTCACTGATTAAAGCTGTCTGGCATCCCGCTCTGCGTTGCTGGACAGCAGTAATGCCAGCCACTGGCTCTCCTCACGGGATTCCAGCGCAATTTTCACAACCATGGTCAGCGGAACGGATAACAACATTCCGACACTGCCCAGCAGCCATCCCCAGAATACCAGAGAAAGGAACACGACCAGGGTAGACAGTCCCATCCCCCGCCCCATCAATCTGGGCTCCACGATATTTCCCATCACGGTATTTACCGCCACGAATGCCAGTGCGACCAGTCCTGCAGTGCCCGCCCCGTATTGCACCAGTGCGATCAGCACCGCGGGAATGGCAGCGATAATTGAGCCGATATTCGGGATATAATTGAGCAGAAACGCAAGCACACCCCAGAGCAGAAAGTGGTCGATATCCAGAATATATAACCAGATACCGATGATAAGCCCGGTTGCCAGACTTACCACGGTTTTAATCGCCAGATAGCTGTTCACCGATTTTATAAACCGGTCCACATGTTTCATCTTCATTTCCGGATCGGCAAGCGCCGTATGTAAACGTGAAGGCATGCTGTCAGCTTCGAAAAGCATAAAAATAACCGTCAGCAGGATAAGGAACATATTAGACAATGCACCTCCCATACCGCTGAGAAAATTAGTTGCCACAGACATCGCCGTACCGGGATCAAAGTGCTGAGTGAACAGCTCACGGTTAATATGAATGTTCATTGTCGCCAGCCGGTCAATGATCCAGGCAAACTCGCTGTCCAGCTGTTTGCGGTAACCGGGCAGGTTTTCCTTAAAATCTGTTAATGATTGGCCAACCAGCCCTGCCAGCAGGAATCCGAAAACCAGAATAATCAGTATTACTAAAGTAATAGATGCCCAGCGCGGAATGCGGTGAGCACTGGCCCAGTTTATAAGCGGGCTGCAGGCAATGGCGATAAATACCGACAGGAAGAAAGGTACCATGATGGCGCTGGCGGCCTTAATACCGGCCAGTACAACGACCAGACAAGCGAGTACTATCATCGCTTTGGCTGTGGGTGATTTGAGTTCCATAGTGGTCTTTTAAAGATAATTCCTGTTATCAAATTAACAAATTATACTGCTGATAGATATAACCAGAATAACGAGAGAGATCATGACGCTGAATCAGGCAACCATCCGGATCAAGAACCTGCGCCTGCGCACCTATATTGGTATTAACGACGACGAGATAAAAAATAAACAGGATGTCGTGGTTAACGCGAAGATTCATTACGATGCAATAAACGCCACCAATACTGACAACATGGATGATGCTCTGAATTATAAAACGGTGACGAAAGCGATTATAAAACTGGTGGAAGACAACCGTTTCTCTCTGCTTGAGAAACTCACTTCAGATGTGCTTTCCGTTACAGCAGAGCACCCGTGGGTAACGTTTGCAGAAGTGGAAGTGGATAAGCCTCACGCGCTGCGCTTCGCCGATTCAGTGTCCCTGACGTTGTCGTGCACCAAACCTTAAAGAGGTATTAGTGAAAATACTTGTCACAGGCGGTACCGGGCTGGTTGGCAGCCGGTTTATTCATAAAACAGCAGGTAAATATCAATTCACCGTGTTAAGCCGGTCGCCGGAGCATGCCCGCAAACAGTTGCCGGACAATGTTGAGGTAATTGCAGGTTTGCATGATATTGCAGATTTTTGTCTGTTTGACGGCGTCATTAATCTGGCCGGCGAGCCTATTGCAGATAAACGCTGGACGCCGTTACAAAAACAACGCATTTGCCATAGCCGCTGGGATCTGACACAGCAGCTTGTTACCCGCATGAAAGCCTGTGAACATCCGCCGTCTGTCTTTATATCCGGCTCAGCCATCGGCTACTATGGCCGTCAGGGAAATAGACCGGTTTCCGAAAATAACCATACCGTTCATGATGAGTTCACCCACCAGGTTTGTCAGCGGTGGGAACAAATCGCCATGCAGGCAGCCTCTGACGCAACCCGTGTATGTTTGTTACGCACCGGTGTCGTGCTCGATAAGGACCGGGGAGCATTGCCCAAAATGGCAATGCCGGTAAAGTTGGGTGTGGGAGGGAAAATTGCGAGCGGAAAACAAATCCTGTCATGGATCCACATTGATGACATGGTGTCAGCCATTGAACATCTCCTTGAAAACCACCGCTGCACTGGGCCTTATAATCTTACGGCTCCGGAACCGGAAACCAATGCTGTCTTCACACGAACTCTGGCGGAAACGCTTCACCGGCCGGATTTCTTCATGGTCCCGGCATTCGTACTGAAAATACTGATGGGTGAAGCTGCAGATATGGTCATCACCGGCCAGCATGTGATTCCTGAGCGTTTGCAGGAAAGCGGTTTCCATTTTCGCTATCCGGCCCTGCCGGCAGCTTTGCAACAAATATACGCCTGAAACTTAACCATGGAGTCCGGCGCCCGTCACTGACAATTGCTCTGACTGGTGCCATTCACATTTTGTCACATCTTCGTGACACACATCCGGTTATTAATTGCACAACTGCATTGACAGTCCGGGCTCAGAAGTAAATAGTTATCACTCCAAATTAGTAAAAAGGATGTAACTATGAAAAAAACAATCAACACCTTGCTGATTTTGCTGCTCGCAGGCACATCTCCTCTGTCTGTTGCCGGTGAAGAAAATATTCCTGAGCCATTTCGCGGCGATGATCCCAATTCTACTCTGGAAGTGGCCTATGATGATTTGAATGCGCTGCTCTCATCTTATGTAACAGTAAGTGGCTGGTCCACGCGGGAAAAAGCCCCCCGACCGGATGCAGGTGTCGGTACCAGATTAAAAACCCGCATCAACAGACTGACGGCGCTGGAAGGCAACAGGTTCTATTTTAAAGGCGCAAGTGAAAAAGATCTGATAGCTGAATTTATCTCTGACATTCGCGCAAGCCTTGAAATGCTGCCCGCTGAAGTGCCATTACGTCTGCTGAACAAAAATGAACAGCTGGCTTACTGGCTGAACCTTTACAATTTCACCCTGCTGGATGAAATGATGAAAGTGTATCCGAAGCACAATTTACTGCGGGTGCTCGATTACGGTGATGACGACTCAATCATGGCGCAAAAACTACTCAACGTCGCCGGTGTTCCGTTAAGCCTGGACGACATTCAGTTTACGATCCTCAAAGAAAAATACTTTGGTAATCCGCTGATTATTTATGGTCTCTGGCAAGGCAATATTGGTGGCCCGAGCCTGAGAAATACTGCTTACACCGGCAAAACAGTGTGGCGGAAACTGGAAGACAATGCCGGTGAATTTATTAATTCAAACCGTGGTACGTATTTTGACGGCGAAGTGTCGGCATTATACGAGCGCAACATGCCGTTCTTTGACAACGATCAGGCCAAACTGATCAGCCATTTAATGGATTATCTGCAGGGTGACATGTTCGATGAATACGCAAACCGCGACGACGTCGAATTCGAAATGGAAGACTGGACTCTGGCAGCGCTGATTGGTGAAGGCAGAAAATACGGCCGGTCGGCTGCAACTAACGGGGCGGCCATGCTGGATGCCGTAGTAGCGACTCAACCCGGCGAGGCCTTTGGCGACACGGTAGCAATTCAAAACTACCTCGCTGAAGACAACGCAATGAAAACGCCGGTTAACTTCCGTTTCTCCGAAGCACAACTGGAAATTCTGCAGAAACTGCGTACCAAACATGAAGTCAGCATGGGTCGTGTTGAAGTGACGGATCTGGATGAAGAAGAGGCTTCTGAAGATAAAAAGCAAAATAACTGATTTTGCACTTCCGTCCGGCAAAGACGCTATTCAGCTTAGTCTCTGCCGGGCGATTTACCTGCCTAATAGCAAATAATATTTTGAAAACGGGTTGTTTGCGCCGTGGATTTATATACATGCGGCTGATCGGCATGAAAACGCAAGCTGCCACCACATTTTAAATCATGCCACGCCCCGTCCACATGCAACGATAACGCCCCTTCTGTCACATAAACGTGCTCAATCACCCCGGGCGCATGGGGATCAGACTGTTGTTCATGGAAATTCAGCAAACATACTTCCATGACTTCTATTCGCGTATCTGCTGAATAAGGAAAGATGGCTTTCACTTTCATGTCCGGATCACGGGGAAAGTTATCACTGTGTTCTCTGTCATCCGGTCCGGATGCAAAAAAGGCAGAAAACGATGCATCCAGGCCGCTGGCAATCTTCCAGAGAGTTGAAATGGTGGGACTGGATTCCTGACGTTCAATTTGTCCCAGCATCGCCTTAGAGACTCCGGACAACTTTGCCAGAGCGTCCAGACTGAGTCCTCTGTCTTTTCGCAGGGTTTTAAGGTGTAACGCAATATGTTGCTTAAATTCTTGTTCGGCCATAGCAAAAAACTATTTGTGCGCTATAGCGCACGGTGTTATGTTTGTTTTATGTTGTGCAGTATAACGCACAAAAAGGACAAAGTCTGTTGCTTGTCCTGACAAACCACCTGCCGGACTGCCCGTAGAATTAAAACGGCTACCGGTAAGAACAGGAAACCGGATTATGAAATCATTGATCAGTAATTTTGAGCGCTACCCGCTGACATTCGGCGTAACGCCAATCGAATATTTGCCCAGACTGACTGAAGCCCTGGGAGGAAAAGTAGATATCTACGCTAAACGGGAAGACTGTAATTCAGGTCTGGCAATGGGTGGTAATAAGCTGAGAAAACTGGAATATATTGTTCCGGACGCCATTGCAAGCGGTGCTGATACGCTGGTTTCAATTGGTGGTGTGCAATCTAACCATACCCGTATGGTTGCTGCGACGGCTGCCAAAATCGGCATGAAATGCGTGGTTGTGCAGGAGAAATGGGTGCCACACTACGATGCCGTTTATGACCGCGTGGGCAACATTCAGATGACCCGCCTGATGGGGGCTGACAGCCGCCTTGTAGACGACGGCTTTGATATCGGCATTCGCGACAGCTGGAACAAAGCGATTCAGTCAGTAAAAGATGCCGGCGGCAAACCTTATGCAATTCCGGCCGGCGCATCAGTACATAAATACGGTGCTTTAGGCTATATCGGCTTTGCCGAAGAGGTGATTGCTCAGGAAAAAGAGCTGGGCTTTAAGTTCGATTATATTGTGGTGTGTGTAGTGACCGGTTCTACCCAGGGCGGCATGATTGTGGGCTTTGCCAATCACGACCGTGCAGATACAGTAATTGGTATCGATGCTTCAGGCACTCTGCAGCAGACACGGGATCAGGTAACCAGTATTGTTGATAAAACGGCTGATCTGGTGGGCCTTGGCCGCAAAGTGCGTGAAGACGAAATTGTTATCAACCCTGATTATGCCTACCCCGCTTACGGTGTTCCGTCAGAAGAAACCAATGAAGCAATACGTCTGGCGGCTAAAACCGAAGCCATGATCACCGACCCGGTGTATGAAGGAAAATCGATGCAGGGGCTAATCGACCTGACTAAAAAAGGTTTCTTCCCTGAGGGCTCAAAAGTGCTTTACGCACACCTTGGCGGCGCCCCAGCCCTGAACGGCTACAGCTATCACTACAAAGATGGCTGAAGCTGATAGCAGCATCTGATCCGCCGGACTATTGCCACCGGCCAGCGAAAGGCTTTTGTATATAAATCAAAAGCCTTGCACCCCGATGTGAACCTGTTTAGTCTGCCGGTGTCTTTAGTATTTTACATAACGGAGTAACGACTGTGGCTGCGGGTGAATTCGGCAAACAAATCGCGCTGGTCAGGAATCAGATGATGAGCAGACTGGACGAGGCTCTGAAAGAATTTGACCTTACCGGTTCACAATTTGCCGTTATCAAGCTGATCGCTGAAGGCAGAGCCGATACCCTGGCAAAACTCTGTGAAGCGATGCATCATGATAAAGGCGCGATGAGCCGGATTTTAAGCCGTATGGAAGAAAAGGCGCTTATCCGCCGCAAACCCTGCCCTCACGACGGCCGCGCATTTAAACTGGCCCTCACCGCAAAAGGCGAACAGCTTTTCCCGCTTACTACGCCTAAAATTAATGCCATTTACGATGTCGCACTAAAGGATTTTTCAGAATCTGAAAGAGCACAATTTTTCAGCATGCTCACCCGTTGTCAGCATAATTTGTGTCACTAACTGACAGTTATCGCACTTATCCGCTTACAATCTCTATTTAGTTGCCCGGGCAACCACAAGCGATAAAATACTTGCCTGGTCAACCAAAAACACACACTCAACATGATTCAGGCAATTCTTCGTGCTCTGTCAGCACACATACCCGGCCACACGTTTTCTGCCGGCAGCCTGTCCGTTCTGCATGAAGGACGCTTTGCTAACGCTATCGTTTATTTATATCAGGACGAACACTATCAACTCATCATCAAAGACTTTTCTTCACGGCACTGGCTTATCAGAAAAACCATAGGGCGTTTATCAGTTCGCCAGGAGTTCAATGCCATTACGGCATTACAACACATACCGGGCATTACACCGCTCTGATTCCGGCCGGGTGAATGTTCCATTGCTTACAGCCATATTGCCGGGCAAACACTGAAAGATTACGGTGCTGAGGGAAACCGTTTGTCACCGGCATTTTGTCTCGAACTGGAAAAAATAATTCACCGGATGCATGAGGCCGGACAGGTTCATCTGGACTTACGGAACATGGGTAACATTCTTATTGATGAGCAGGGAAAGCCCGCCATTATTGATTTTCAATCGAGCTTGCGCTGGCAACGTTTCCCGTTATGGTTGCAAAAATTCATGCGTTATGCCGATATCACAGGGGCGTATAAAGCCTGGGAACGTTACGGAACCACACCGCTGCCGGCGCATAAAAAGCAATTTCTGACCCGTTATAATGCGACCCGCAAGTGGTGGGTATTTCGCGGTTATCCAATTCATAGAATGCAGGTACGTGTGCAGACCTTTGCTGCACACGTTATGAGCCTTAACATTGTTCAGAACATCCTTGAAAAGTTCTGGTAAAGGCGCAGCTTTAATCCCTGGCTGATGAGGTCAGGGATTTTATTTTCTCTCCCAACATCAGCAACGCCGGTGTCAGCAACAGTGTGAGCAGGGTCGCAAATGTCAGACCGCCGGCAATAGTGCTCGACAACACTGTCCACCACTGCGCTGACGGCGCTCCCACAGAAATATTCCGGCCGACGATATCGATGGTCAGCGCAAACACCATGGGTAATAAACCCAGAATGGTGGTAACTGACGTCAGCAGTACCGGTCTGGCACGCTGCGCGGCCGTGCGCAGAATGGCCTCTTTGGCATCCATGCCCTCACTCTTGAGCGCATTATAGGTGTCGATTAAAACGATGTTGTTGTTTACCACTATCCCTGCAAGGGCAATGGTGCCGATACCACTCATAACCACCACGAAGGGTTGCGACGTGACCATCAGGCCAATTAACACGCCCGCTGTTGAAAAGATAATTGCACTCAGTACCACAAAGGCCTGATAGAAGCTGTTGAACTGAGTCACCAGAATTATCAGCATCAGGAAAATCGAGCCGATAAAGGCATTACTCAGGAATGTCATTGACTCCTGGGTATCCTCATCTTCGCCTTTAAATGACAACATAACGTCAGCAGGTAATGGCGATTCGATGAGCTTTTCACGCATCTGCTTCAGCTTCTGATCCAGTAACTCACCTTCCGCAATTTCAGCCTTAATAGTATAGGTCCGTGCGCCATCAAGACGGTTTATCCGTCCGGTTTTGGGTGCAGGCTCAATGGTCACGAAGTTACCAATCGGCACAGAGCCGTTGGCAGACGGAATACGAAGTTGATAGAGCTGCTCAATATTGCGGAAGGTTTCCGGGAAGCGCAGACGAATTTCGACTTCTTCCTCGGCATCATCCGGGCGGTACTCCGCCAGCATGGCGCCATTGGTGATTAACTTCACCACATTCCCCAGAAGGGTGACATCCACGTTGTACTGCGCCGCCAGCTCTCTGTCGACATTTAAACGCCACTCCACACTGGGCAGAGGCCGGGAGTCTTCAACATCAACAAAACCACCCGTTTCTTCCATTAGGGCAAGAATATGTTCCGTGCCTTCAATGAGACTGTCATTACTGATCCCGCTGAGGACAATTTCCACCGGTTTACCGGAGGACGGCCCCATGTCGGGCAACCGTACCTGTACTTTGATGCCGGGGATGGTTTCAACATATTCACGGATATCAGCCATGATTTCTGACGCCGGCGGACGGGTTTCCCAGTCGCTTAATTCAAGCTGGATAACGCCGATAACATCTTCCGGCATTTCCGACTCGTTACCACCACCGCCGCCAATTGTGCGGGCGTAAACTGAATCGAGATTGTCTTGTTGCAACAAAAACTTCTCGACTTTCTTAACCAGTTTGTCGCGCTCATAAATAGATAAATCACCCCGTGCCTGTACCTGAATTTGCAGATATTCGGGTTCAATGTCAGGGAAGAACAACACGCCACGACCAAAGAAACCGTAAAGCACGAAGGTCATGAACATAATACCCAGTGCTGCCAGTGTGGACTTGCCGGGATGATTTACGATGTTCTTTAAGAATCGCAGATAACGGCCCAGCCAGCCCTGAATATCATCCAGGTTGCCCTTCTCCGCCATGCGGATAAATTTCACCGTATCAGACTGGGTATCAACGCTGACTTTACGGGTAATCACACCGCCAAGTACCGGAATAAAGATCAGCGCCATAAACAACGAGGCGGTTAAGGTAATGATGACGGTCAGCGGCAGGAAGCTCATAAACTCTCCCACCAGGCCAGGCCACACCAGCAGCGGGAAGAATACGGTCAGCGTGGTGATGGTTGAAGCAATAATAGGCCACGCCATGCGTTTGGAGGCGGTTGCGAAAGCAGTTTTCGGCGGCTCGCCTTCAGCAATTTTCCGGTCTGCCAGCTCGATGGTAACAATGGCGCCGTCAACCAGCATACCCACCACCAGAATCAGGCTGAACAGCACAATCATATTCATGGTCATGCCGAAGAAGAATATCACCGTCATGGCCGCCAGAAAGGAACCGGGAATAGCCATACCGACCAGGATGCTCGGCCGTATACCCAGGGCAAAAACAATCACTATCATCACCAGAATAATAGCGGTCAGCACGTTGTTTTCGAGATCACCCAGCATGCTCTTAATTTCACCGGATTTGTCCTGCAGATAGTCTACTTTGATGGTATCCGGCCACTGAGTTCTCGCCAGTTCCACAAGATTGCGTACATCAGCAATGGTTTCGATAATATTTGCGCCGCTTCGCTTTGATACTTCAAGAGCAATGGCCTTTTCACCCCGCAAGCGGGCGAAACTGGTGGGGTCTTTGAATGTACGGCGGATGGTGGCGACATCATCGAAGGTGACGATGGTGTTCCCTACTTTTTTCACCGGCAAGGTAGCCAGGTCCTGCATGGTCTCAATCACGCCCGGCACTTTAAACACCATGCGCCCGGCACTGGCATCAATGGCCCCGGCTGCCACCAGCTGGTTATTCTGACTGACAAAATTCAGCACATCGGGAAAAGACAGGTTATACGTTTCCAGCGCAACCGGGTCGATAATGACTTCAAGTAATTCTTCCCTGTCACCGGCAATATCCACTTCCAGTACACCGGATAAAGCTTCAATTTCATCCTGCAGACGGCGGGCAATATTCACCAGCGTACGTTCTGGAATATCACCCGATAACATGACAGTCAGCACCGGGAAGAGTGACAGGTTCACTTCGGTAACTCTGGGCTCTTCACTGCCGGGAGGCAACTCCGCTTTGGCCAGATCGACTTTTTCCCTGACATCAAGCAACGCCTGGTCAGCATCAAAGCCGGCTTCAAACTCCATCACCACTGAGGCAAAGCCCTGAATGGCCGTCCCTTTCATTTCTTTTAAGCCTTCAATGGATTGAAGCTCTTTCTCCAGCGGCCTCACCAGCAGGCGTTCGCTGTCTTCCGGTGCAATACCGTCGTACACCACCGAGACATAGATAAACGGAATCGTGATGTCCGGCTCAGACTCTTTCGGAATGGCAAAATAAGCACTGGCACCGGCAATGGTTAAAACAAAAAAGACCAACGCTACGGTACGGGTGCGGGCAAATGCCGCATCGATTATCGCATTCATTATCTGGCCGCCTTCTCAACTGGCGTCACCACATTACCGGCATCCACAAAGCCCTGCCCGGTGGTGATAAGACGCACGGTATCAGGCAAGCCGGTTACCCAGGCCCCTTCATTGTCAGATTGCAGCAGTGATACCTGATGAAATTCCACTTTATTGTCACTACCAACTGATTTAACCCCAATTCGCCCATCGGCATCCAGGGTGAATGTCGCCGGCGATACATAGTGGGCCTTCACTTCATTCACGTGCAGGGTAACCGTGGCGCTGGAGCCGGATTTCAGTTTTCCGTCAGGATTGGGTATGCCGATTTCAGCAAGATAGGTACGGGATTCACTGCTGGCATAAGGAGCAATGAAGCGGACTTTGCCTGATACCTGCTCGCCGGTGGCAAGCTTAATATCTGCCTGCAGCCCTTTTTTGACTTCATTCACCCGTTGTTGTGCGATTTGGATCTCAACCACCAGTACCGAGTTATCCACCAGCTCCAGCATCGGATCGCCGATACTTACCACATCGCCGCTTTCTGCAGACAAACTCTGGACTTCGCCGTCAAAAGGCGCCACAGGACGCACAAAATTAATATCTGAACGGATGTTCGCAATGGCGGCTTCAGACGCTTTTACATTTGCCAGAGCGGTGTCGAGCTCTGATTCACTTTGATACTGCTTATCAGCCAGTTGCGACAAACGCTTATAGGTTTTCTTACGGGCTTCGTACAGCGCTTCCTGTTGCTCAAGCTGAATAAGTCTGTCTTCCATATCGATGGTCAGTAAGGTATCACCCTTTCGCACAGAGTCGCCTTCGCTTACCAAAATCTGCTCAATACGTCCCGCCGTCTGTGCTTTAATTTCCAGCAAGCGTTCCGGCACGGTTTGTCCCTGAACCACCAGCGAAACCGGTGTAACCTGCGCTTCAGAAACCGTCACTTCCACGGAAAATGGCTGGCTCTCACTTTGAGTCTGATTTTGCTCTTCGGGCTCTGATGAAAAAAGTCCGGAGACCATCCATGCACATATAAGAAGAATAAACAGGAGTGCGAAAACAGATGATTTATTCATTGTCAGATGAAATCCTTTGTCAGGCTGGGTGTCATTTTTATTTTGTTGAACGTAATGATTGTGGTCACTGCGAAGCAATTATTTTCAGGCCGGAGAACGGATTGTCAGAACGGCCGGCGGCAATATTGCGTAAGTTATCACAGGCAACGTAAAGAGGTGTTGTAAATTTTGTAACGAAATAAAAAAACGCTGTGCAGAAAAGATGAAAATCTGAAGCCTGCCAGCTGGCGGGAAAATGCCCGGAAAATATCAGGAAAAGAGCCGGTTCAGAGAGTGACACACTCTTCTCTGAACCGGTTTATACCGCCGGTACAGCTATTTTGTACCGCAGTAATTTCAATAGGGTTGCTACACCATTTTTCGTAGCAACGCTGTGGTATTTAATGACAGCAAACGCCAGCAGCCCAATGCCCCCAATACACCCACAACAATCGCTCCGGTCACCGGTGCAATCACCCAAAACTCCGGATGCAACGATGCTTCCATCTGAAAAATTTGTGTTTGCAGCAAATAGAGACTGAGCTCATTGGCAAGTGCGGCCATAAACCCGGCCACGACGCCGATGATGACAAATTCATATACTACGCTCAGGCGGATCAGCGATCCTTTCGCTCCCAGAGTACGAAGTATAGCCAGTTCCTGCTGACGCTCGTCCATTGACGCCTGGACCTGTGCTATCAGCACCAGTGCGCCGGCAGCCAGCACCAGAATCAGGATAAACTCAACGGCCAGTGAGACCTGGTCGACAATATCCCGCAACTGATTGATACGGGCATCCACGTCAAACAAGGTGGCGGACGGGAATGGCTTCAGCAATTCTGTCAGTTCCGGCTTTCTTTCCCGTGGCAGGAAGAAACTGGTGATATAGGTTGGTGAAAACGCCGCCATCGCTTCAGGTGACAAGACAAAGAAGAAATTGGGCTGCATAGTCTGCCAGTCGACTTTTCGTAAACTGGTTACCCGCGCCTGCACCTCTTCACTGCCGATATTAAATGTCAGCACATCATTGAGCCGGATATCCAGCCTTCCGGCCACTTCCTCTTCTACAGATACAGGATAAATCCCGTCCTCCGGCGCAGAGGTCGCATTACCCTGCCACTCACCGGCAACGATTTCATTGCCAAATTGCAGGGTGTTACTCCATGTCAGATTCGCTTCACGGCCCAGACCGTCCC
>NZ_CFHOXV010000034.1:0-27309 GCF_984505615.1 Alteromonas sp.
TGAAGCGGGACGCGCATTCTACGCGTTTCGTTTTCAGTGTCAACAACTTTTTGAATTTAATTTCGAAGAGTTGCTTCTGAAAACTGCTTATCGAATTCAGCTCTAAGCCTTATTCTATAAGCACTTCGCGGTGTCTGTCAGTGACGTTCCCCGTCGAAGTGGTGCGCATTATAGGGAGTTCAGTTCGCACGTCAACGGTTATTTTCAAAAAACTGAAACAATTCATCCGAACGCTTATTTCTTATACTTCCACGCCTATAAAGCGAGCGATCACACGGGTATAGTACCGTTATTATTGATTATGAGAGCTTTACTATGCCTGTCAGAAAGTACAATTCTGTTTCCCCTTCTATTGCTGATAACTGTTATATCGATGATTCAAGCGTGCTTGTCGGAGATATCGCTATAGGATCAGATTCAAGTATATGGCCGCTGGTTGCAGCCAGAGGCGATGTTAATTACATAAAGATAGGCGACCGAACGAACGTTCAGGATGGTTCAGTGCTTCACGTCACCAGGAAATCTGCCGGTAATCTTGACGGTAACCCACTTATTATTGGTGATGATGTAACGATAGGACATAAATGCATGCTTCACGGATGCACACTGGGCAACCGTATTCTTGTTGGTATGGGTGCCATTGTGATGGACGGTACTGTTGTAGAAGATGATGTGTTTATCGGAGCAGGTACATTAGTCCCGCCAAACAAGCGCCTTGAGAGTGGCTATCTATATGTAGGCAATCCAATGGTGAAAAAGCGCCCGCTCAAAGAGAGTGAACAGGCCTTTCTTAAGATTTCGGCAGACAACTATGTCCGGCTGAAAGATGAATACCTTACGCAAGGCTGAATCTGAACTACCGTTTAAGGACGAAGTTTCTGAATAACACCGGCAGTCTCCGGCCTTTTACCTGTCCAGATGGTGAATGCTGCAGCTGCCTGTTCCACCAGCATACCAAATCCGTCTTTGGTTCCTGCAGCCCCTTTCTCAGCAGCATACTGCATAAAGCGTGTTGGCTGACTACTGTATACCATGTCGTAAGCCAACTCGCATTTACCGAACATACTGTCAGACACAACCGGCAGATCGCCCGTCAAACTCGCTGACGTGCAATTAATAATAATATGGGCATCAATGCTGACGAGATCGTCAGCCGTTATCGCTTCAAACTTAGGGTTTGCTATATCTGACACAATCGCCTGTGCTTTGGCAAAAGTACGGTTGGCAATAAATAATGATTCCGGATTTTCTCTCAGTAATGGCCCTGCTACACCGCGGGTAGCACCACCGGCACCAATAAGTAAAATACGCTTACCGCTTAAACTGCCTGTTGTACTGAGTAAGTCCGCAACCAGTCCCATGCCGTCAGTCGTATAACCATTCAGGCAGTCGTCTACTTTATGCAATGTATTAACGGCTTTTGCGGTTGCCGCCTCTTCATTACAATTTGCTTCACTTAATTTGAACGCCCTTTCCTTGAACGGGACTGTAACATTGCATCCCACAGCCCGCTCATCAGCAAAGAAATTCGTAACTGTATCTTCGAAACCTTCAATGGGCGCTTCAATCTTTTCATATTGAATGGTCTCCCCGGTTAAATCAGCAAACATATGATGAATTGCAGGTGATAAACTCTGAGAAATCGGGTTTCCAAATACAGCGAATTTTTTCATGGGTCTCTTTAGCTTATTAAACAAATCAAAGAAAACGTCTTCAGACACAACCCCCTCCACACCCTATGAAGCAATCGGGGGAGAAGAAGCGGTAAAACTTATTGCCAACCGATTCTATGACATCATGGAACAAGATCCTATGGCTGAAGAGTTACTTGCAATACATCCGCAACCAATGGACAGAATAAGACATGTCTTTTTTCTTTATTTAACCATGTGGCTTGGCGGTCCCAATGAGTTTGAAAAGCAATTTGGTCATCCCCGCTTGCGTGCCAGACACCTCGGCTTTGCTGTGACACCGGCACTGAAGCGTCAATGGATGTATTGCATGCGAAAGGCGATGCTGCAATCGGTTCACGACATTACTCTTGCAGAGAAGTTACTGGAAGCGCTGGATCAACTCGCAGAACATATGATTAATACGGAACAATAAAAAAGCCCTCCGGATAAGGAGGGCAAAAGGCAAGTGCGAAAAACGCATGGAAACTAAATGTCAGATGATCAGAATGTGTAACCTACAGAGATAGTGTAAACCCAGGGATCAATTTGAATATCATTCACGCTTCCCTGTGCTTCACCCACATTGAAGGTGGCTTCGGTATCAATATCAATCCACCTTACTGACGTATTAATGTGCCAGTCGTTATTCAGCATGTAATCCGCACCGATTTGTGCAGAAACACCAAAAGAGTTATCCAGATCTAAATCCGTCAGTCCTGCATCTCCGTTAGCCGAAGTAAATTCCTCGTCAAAAATGAATGTATAGTTCAGACCCGCACCGATATAAGGCTGAAACACTGCTGCGGGATCATTGAAGTAGTAATTAACGGTTAATGTAGGGGGCAAGTGTGTCACCTCTCCCAGCTTATCACCTGTGCCCAGTGGGTCAGACACACCAAAACTGACGTCATGGGTAAATGGTGTCGCTGCGAGTAATTCAATATTGATGTTGTCGGTTATAAAATACGCAACATTCAGACCCAGTTGCGTATCGTTATCAACCGACAAATCTACGCCTAAATCTGCACCACCGGCAATAATGGTGGATGTTTCGTCGTCAGGTGCAACCGTTGTAAGACCGCCACGTACAACCCAGTCGCCTTTTTCATATGCTTGAGCGGCAGGAGCAGCAATGAGGGCTGCGAGGATAACAGTAGCCAGAGTGGTTGTTTTCATTTCGATTCTCTCGTGTGTTTAACGTTGATGTGCGTACTGTACGCCTCAGGAGAATCAAAATGTTGATCTGGAACAACAGAAAAAAATGGTTTTAAAATCAGCTTCCTGACCATTGATCTGAATCAATAGTCAGGAAAGGAAGAACTTACCAGTCTGTGGGTTTCAGCCAGTTAGCCAGCTTCGCTTCAGCGCTGCCTGCGGGCGCTTCGAAGCCATATTCCCAGCGGGCGAGGGGCGGCATGGACATCAGAATGGACTCTGTACGGCCACCGGTTTGTAACCCGAACAACGTGCCGCGGTCATACACCAGATTGAACTCGACATAACGCCCGCGACGATAAAGCTGAAACTGCCGTTCACGTTCTGAGTAAGACATGCCTTTACGGCGTTCGACGACCGGAACATATGCGTCCAGATAGCCATTACCTACTGACTGCATAAATTCGAAGCTTTTATCAAATCCCCATTCATTCAGGTCATCAAAAAAGAGACCGCCAACACCACGGGTTTCGTCACGATGTTTCAGATAAAAATAGTCATCACACCATTTCTTATATCTGGCATAAATGTCATCCCCAAAAGGAGCACAGCACTTTTTAGCGGTGTCGTGCCAGTGCTGAACATCTTCTTTAAAGGGATAGAACGGCGTGAGGTCAAAGCCACCACCAAACCACCAGATGGGCGTTTCTCCCGGTTTTTCAGCAATAAAAAAACGCACATTAGCATGAGAGGTGGGTACATAGGGGTTGTGAGGATGAATAACCAGAGACACCCCCATTGCCTGAAAACTTCTGCCGGCCAGCTCAGGTCGTGATGCAGTTGCAGAAGCCGGCATGGCTCCGCCGAACACGTGACTGAAATTGACACCGCCCTGCTCTATCACCGCGCCGTTTTTAAGCACTCTTGAGCGGCCACCGCCACCCAGTTCTCTTTCCCAGCTGTCTTCTACGAACTGACCTTTGCCATCAACCAGCTC
Organism: Alteromonas sp.; assembly: GCF_984505615.1. NCBI lineage: Bacteria > Pseudomonadati > Pseudomonadota > Gammaproteobacteria > Alteromonadales > Alteromonadaceae > Alteromonas > Alteromonas sp. Next base: position 3,826 of record NZ_CFHOXV010000034.1, read on the forward strand.
CAGTGTCTGACAAATGTTATCCTGCAAGGCCAGCAGGAAAGCTTTAACTTTTTCTATTGCCTTGTTTGTGTCTTCAATATTCATTGTTTGCATTATTTAATCTCTGATCACACGGCCGGAATCGCAGTCACGGATTGTACTGGGCCTGTCCAGTCCCCCCACATCGCCGTCAATATAGATAACGCTGTCTGCAAAATAAGCCCTGGCTTCATCCTGTGTTCTTGCAGGTTCTTCACCGGAAGGATTGGCGCTGGTAGAAACCAGAGGCTTGCCCAGCTTTTCACACAACGCTTTCACTACCGGATGTGTTGTCACCCGAACTGCTATTTTTTCGTGAGAACCTGTGATCCAACCGGGCGCTGTTTTGGACTTCGGCAAAAGCCAGGTATTCGGCCCGGGCCATGATGAGAAAATTTGCGCTCTGCGATCAGGAGGAACAGCATTGTCATTAACGTAAGGCAGCAAACGGGAATAGGTATCAGCAATCAGGATCATGCCTTTTTCAACCGGACGTTGCTTCAGTTGTAATAGTTTGTGAACCGCCAGCTCATTATCAGGGTCGCACCCTATCCCCATTACCGCTTCGGTGGGATAAACAATTAACGCTCCCTGTTCAAACGCTTCTTTTACAGGGTCAATCTGTTGTTCATTACTCATTTTCGGGCTCTGCCTGATAATCGCATTTAACTTGCGGGCAGCACACTTTGCCTTTTTTATTGATCAAAAGGCCCCAGCCACAATCTGGACAGCTACCCGGAACGGGCGGGAAATTTACCACATACTTGCATTGAGGATAATGATTGCACGCATAAAAGCGCTTTCCGTATTTATTTGTGCGCTCAATGATGTGTCCGGTATTACATTGGGGACAAGTGATCTGCGTGTCCTCCTGCTGTTTTACCGGCTCAATATGATGACATTCAGGAAAATTTGTACAGCCGATAAACATACCGTAGCGACCTTTTTTAATGGCCATCGTACTACCGCAGTCGGGACACACCGTGCCGGCGATTTCTTTTAACGTTGTTGTTTGTTGATCATGTAACGGCTTACTGAAATGACATTCGGGATAAGCCGTACACCCAAGGAAAGGGCCACTCTTGCTATTTCGGATTTGAAGATGACTGCCGCATTCGGGGCAGTCACCGAAGGCGTGCTCAAGCGCATGCTCATGAGCACTGAATAAGGAATGATCTATTTTTGACATGAACCCCTGATACCTTAGAGCACAAATTCAGGAGGCATCCCGGGGACCATGCCGGTACTACTCCTGATTAATGCAGCGTACCATCAGATTCTTCAAACAGAAGATCTTCCATCTGTGCATACGCATTCTCTTTACCGGGCACGTTGAATAACACCATCAACACGACCCATTTTAAATCTTCAAGACAGAACTCAGGAGAGTCTATTTCCATCACTCTGTCGATAACCATTTCACGTGTAGACGCGTCGAGTACACCAACCTGCTCTAAAAACAGCAGGAATCCCTGGCACTCCACATCCAGACGCATTTGCTCTTCCTGGGTATAAATGCGGCTGACGCCAGATGATATACGCTGACAGAAATACGGCTTATTATCCGTTTCCTGGAGTGCAGCCAGTTTCTCCAGCCATGCTAACGCCTTATAGATTTCATCATGATGAAAGCCAGCGCGTATTAACTCATCCGTCAGTTCGTCCTGATCGACGCGGATTTCCGTTTCGCTATGAATGAAGTTCTCAAACAGATACATGAGGATGTCGAACATGGTTTATTTCCCCCTCAATTTGACGTAACCACCGGGAACGGGGGTTACGAGACCACGCAGTTCATATTCTAATAATGCCGCCATAACCGCTGATACAGGCAGTGCGCTGCGTTCGGCAATGATGTCAACGCCAGTTACATCAAAGTCCACACTATCTAATAATTTATCGGTTGCCAAGTTTTGATCTTCACTTTTTTGTTGTTGCTCAGCTGCGGCAGCAACGGGCGATCTGGCAAGATGGTTAAATTCCTCCAGGATGTGGTCTGCAGTTACCACAAGTTTAGCACCTTGCTGAATAAGTGCATGACAACCTTCTGTCTGCACATTTGCGATATTGCCCGGCACAGCGAACACTTCGCGTCCCAGATCTGCGGCCAGATTGGCAGTTATCAAGGTACCACTCTTTATTGTTGCTTCGACCACCAGCGTACCGGCTGAAATGGCAGCGATTAAGCGATTTCTGCCAGGAAAGTGATGACGTTTCGGTGGTGTACCGGGTGAAAACTCAGACACGAGCAATCCGTTATGACTGACGATTTCCTCCGCCAGATGAATGTTCCGGCGGGGATAGATAACATCCGGCCCGCTTCCCAGAAAGGCTACCGTTCTACCCTCAATGGCAATAGCAGCCTTATGGGCTGCTGCATCAATACCGCTGGCAAGCCCGCTGGTCACAGTGACGCCGGCAGCGGCCAGTTGTGATGCAAATAATGCAGCAGTTGAAAGACCTGCCCGGGTAGCCATTCTGCTGCCGACAACCGCAATTTGCGGATCGCCAAGACGTGAAGTATTCCCTCTGGCAAACAAGAGTAATGGTGGTGATGTTAGACTACTGAACCCTGAAGGCCAGTCCGGCATGTCCCGGGTAATGATCTGATTCGCCGGGTCTCTGTCCAGCCAGCGATAAGCCTGATCAAGAAGCTTGTCATTTGCAGATTTCCGTAACTGGCGAATCTGCGCCAGCTGTTCAGAAGTAAGAGGATGGTCAGGATTTGTCATCCACTCATCGGAGTGGAGAAAGGCGCAGGCTGAAATGCTGTATTTATTGAGTAGCGCATTCCATTTCGCTGTAGTCATGGCCGGCACTGATGCCAGTGACAGCCATGAATGTATTGAAGTATTTTGATTATTTTTCCGCATACCGCAGCCCCTCAGCTACGGTATGGGTTATCCCGGTTAAGGATTAGCGACAATAGCACCCGTCTTTACCAGTTCTCTGGCACGGGTAATGATGCCGTAGCTGGCTTTATCAAATGTTTTGAAAATGACGATTTCGCCGATTTTAATGGCCGGCTGATGCACCGTGCTGCCATCGTTAAACACGCTGTACATGGCATTATTTTCGCCAGCGTATTTGGGTAATTCACCGTCAATAATATCTGGCCCCTGAGAATAAAGTCCCATCACAGTGCCGGGAGACACTTGCTCAGAACCTAAATCCACAATGACCACATCGTCTTTACCCAGCAACTGATGCTGATGAAGATTCCCTACTACAAAACCCCGCTGTTCCGGCGTTGCAGCCTGCAGCACGAGATCCTGCCGGTCTGTGAAATCTCCGTCATACAGCCGGTCGCCACGGGCTGCCTCAAAGTTTGATTTGGTGACTTTGACCAGCCACTGGAACGGCACGGTATCGTCAATCATATTGGCATCAGCAACATGATGAACCTGAATCCCGAGGATCTCTCCGTCCAGGTTTTCAATAGTAGATTGTCTGCGGACTACACGATACTGATCTGAAGATCGGCCGTAACTCCGGCTGATCACTAAATCATCGGTAACAAAACGGATATCGCCGGTTTGATTACCGAGAATATGGGGAAGCTTTTCATAGACCTCTTCATCCAGTAATTCATTCTGATTGATGTAAGGAGCAATAACGGACCAGGGCAACATACTGATGGGGTCAGGCTTATTTTGTTTACGCAGGGACGGGCCAAGGGTGATGTGTTTTTTATCCCGCTGAACTACCAGTACCGGCTGACCGTCGACAATTCGTATTACCAGCACGTCGCCGGGGTAAATCAAATGAGGATTGATAATTTGGGTATTGTTACGCCACAGCTCCGGCCATAACCAGGGCTTGTCCAGAAACAGACTGGCAATATCCCATAACGTATCATTGCGTTTCACTGTATAGGTTTGCGGGGCATCTTCTTTTAGCGTGACTGCCTGAGCTAACCCGGTAAGGCAGCTTAAGATCACTGTCACTGCGGTCAGGGCAGCGGTAAAGCGCTTTTTTATCGATCCGGTTGTCATGTTTGCTCCAACCACTCCTGTTGAAATTTTCGACATTGACTCTATATCGGCCATGTATCCGCTATTTCCAGCAAAAAACTGCACGGCAGTTACCGTTATACGATAGAATAGTATCAGAAACCAATGTGTAAATAGCGCTGGCTATTGGATCGTATATTAATTCATACACGCAAGCGAAGCAGAACGACAGATGGCAATTTTAGACGTATTAAGTTTTCCTGACGAACGCCTACGCACCGTAGCGAAACCCGTTGAGTCAGTAGATGAAGAAATTAAGCAACTGATCTCGGACATGTTCGAAACCATGCGCGATGAGAAAGGCATCGGCCTTGCCGCCACGCAGGTAGACAAACATGTACAGGTTGTAGTGATGGATGTATCTGAAAATCAGGATACGCCCAGAGTATTCGTGAACCCTGAAATCACAGCGAAAGATGGTTCCACCATCAGTGAGGAAGGCTGTTTATCGGTACCCGGTAATTACGCCAAAGTAGACCGTGCAGAACGGGTGACTGTTAAAGCATTGGACGGTGAAGGGAATCCTTTTGAGCTTGAAGCTGACGGTCTGCTGGCTATCTGTATTCAGCACGAACTGGATCATCTGAAAGGTAAATTGTTTATTGATTACCTGTCACCGCTGAAACGCCAGCGTATCCGGAAGAAGTTAGAAAAAGAAGCAAGACTGGCAGCTAAAGCCTAGGACTATTTGTGACCACACCACTACGAATCATTTTTGCCGGTACGCCGGATTTTGCTGCCGACCATTTACGCGCCCTGCTCGGTTCTGAGCATGAGGTTATTGCTGTTTATACGCAACCTGACCGTCCTGCCGGACGGGGTAAAAAGCTGACGCCCAGCCCTGTAAAAGTATTGGCTGAAGAAAATGGCATCAATGTTTATCAGCCTGCTTCTTTAAAAGCACAGGAAGCTCAGGAAACGCTGAATGAGTTGAACGCTGATGTGATGGTAGTAGTGGCTTATGGTTTGTTACTGCCGCAGGCTGTTCTGGATATGCCCCGCTCAGGCTGCATTAACGTACATGGTTCTATTTTACCGAAGTGGCGCGGAGCGGCACCTATTCAGCGCTCTTTGTGGGCAGGCGATGAAGAAACCGGCGTGACCATTATGCAAATGGATGTTGGCTTAGATACCGGCGATATGTTGCATATTGCCAGGCTGCCTATTGAACCGGAAGATACCAGTGCCACGCTCTACGATAAGCTTGCGAAGCTGGGACCTGAGGCTCTGGTTAACGTGCTGAACGATTTGGAAAGCTATACTGCAAAAGCAGAAAAGCAGGATGATAATCTGGCCTCCTACGCGAAGAAGCTCAGTAAAGAAGAGGCTCTTATCGACTGGCAGGACAGCGCAGAGCAAATTGAAAGAAACATCCGTGCGTTTAATCCCTGGCCGGTGGCGTGGATGCAAATCGGCAAGGATAATGTGAAAGTATGGTCTGCACATGTGAGCGACAATACGTCAACACAACAACCGGGCACAGTGGTAAGTGCCAGTAAACACGGTATCGTTATTGCCACTGCCACGAAAGATTTAATCATCACGCAACTACAAATTCCCGGCAAAAAAGCCTTGCCGGCAGGCGATGTTGTGAATGCACGGCAACAATGGTTTGTGGCCGGTAAACTGGTTGGCGGAGAAGCATAATGGCTTCAGGTCAGCCGGTTCCCCTTTCAAGACAAAAGAATTTACGCGCCGATACTGCCTGGGTAATTTTTCAGATCCTGGAAAACGGTAAATCCAGCAGAGAATGTCTTGCTAAAGTACAACGCCGGCATCACGGAAAAGATAACGCCTGGATTCAGGAAATGTCGCTGGGTGTCATGCGTCAACTACCAGTTTTGCAATTCTGGTTACGGGGATTACTTGATAAGCCTCTGAAAGGGAATAAGAAGATCCTGGAGCACCTGATGCTGCTTGGTCTCTATCAACTGGCTTTCAGCCGCGTATCCTCTCACGCAGCAGTAAGCGAAACAGTGAATGCCGCTTCTTATTTGGGTGGTATGTCTTTGAAAGGACTGGTTAACGCTATCCTGCGTAACTTTGAACGTCAGGGGCTGGCAGATAAGCCGGTAGACGATCCCATTATTGCAAGCGGATTACCCAAGTGGCTATTTAAACGCATTCAGGATGCTTACCCGCAGGTTGCCGGCCGCATTATTGAACAAACCAATGATCAGGCGCCTATCTGGTTAAGGGTGAATACGTGCCAGGTTTCACGTGAAACCTTTTGTGATGCCCTGACTGAAATGAACATCCCGTTTGAAACGGTGGCTTCCCATCCTCAGGCGGTAAGACTTATCTCCCGCAGTGACATTACTGCACTGCCGGGTTACGACAAAGGCTGGTTTGCGGTGCAAGATGGCGCAGCTCAGCTTGCCGCACCTTACCTGGACCCGCAACCCGGTGAAACCATACTGGATTGTTGTGCTGCTCCGGGCGGCAAAACCGGTCATCTTTTTGAAGTTCAGCCTGAGCTGGCCCGCTGCATTGCGATCGACAGCGATGCAATTCGCCTTGAGCGGGTTAAAGAGAATATGACGCGGTTAAAGCATCATCCTGAGATTAAAACCGGTGATGCATTGCGTCCTGATCAATGGTGGGACGGGAAATTATTCGATCGCATTCTGCTGGATGCGCCCTGCTCTGCAACCGGCGTTATCCGTCGTCATCCTGACATTCGCTGGCTGAGAAAGCCTGCTGATATTGCAGCACTTGGTGCATTGCAGTCGGAAATTCTCGATGTTATGTGGTCATTGTTGAAGCCGGGTGGCACTTTGCTGTACGCCACCTGTTCCATTCTGCCTGACGAGAACCGTGAACAAATAAAGCAGTTCCTGGCACGTACTACAGATGCGGAATTGTCTGAGCTTTGTGAGGGTGAAAGCAGAGATTTCCCAGGCCGGCAGATAGCAACCGGTGAGGAACAAATGGATGGTTTCTATTACGCGAGACTGATAAAGTCTTCTCATTAAACTAGTAAGAGTCTGAATTACATCAATGAAAATCATCATTCTTGGCGCGGGACAGGTTGGCGGTACTCTGGCAGAAAACCTGGTTGGTGAAAAGAACGAGATCACTGTGATTGATTCAGATCCCACTATACTGCGAGCCCTTCAGGACCGCCTTGATCTTCAGGTAGTCGAAGGCGTGGGTTCCCACCCTGATATTCTCAAAAAAGCCGGCGCTGAAGACGCCGATATGCTGATTGCTGTAACAAACAGCGATGAAAGTAACATGCTTGCCTGTCAGGTTGCATACAGCCTGTTTAAAACCCCGACTAAAATTGCCCGCGTTCGCAGTGAGCAGTACATCATTTATCAGGAACAGTTGTACCAGGAAAATAACATTCCTGTGGATCACATCATTGCGCCTGAGCAGTTGGTAACCACTGCAATTAAACGTCTTATTGATTATCCCGGTGCGCTTCAGGTTGTGGAATTTGCCGAAGGTAAAGCGAGCCTTGTTGCGGTTAAAGCCTACTATGGCGGCCTGCTGGTTGGACACGCTTTATCAGCCCTGAAAGAACATATGCCCAATGTGGAAACCCGTGTTGCGGCAATTTACCGTCGCGGCCGTCCAATCCGTCCGCTGGGCACGACGGTGATAGAGGCTGATGATGAAGTATTCTTCATTGCAGCCACCAAACATATCCGTGCGGTAATGAGTGAACTGCAGAAGCTGGAATCCAGCTACAAACGCATTATGATTGCCGGCGGTGGTCTTATCGGTGCTGGCCTGGCAAAACGTCTCGAGCACAAACACAACGTAAAGCTGATTGAATTCAGCCCTGAACGCGCACAGTATTTATCTGCGAATCTGGATAAAACCATCGTATTTTGTGGTGATGCCTCTGATCCTGAGTTGCTGAATGAAGAAAGTATCGATCAGGTAGATGCCTTTATTGCCGTCACCAACGATGATGAAGCAAACATCATGTCAGCGATGCTGGCTAAGCGTATGGGTGCACAAAAGGCCATGGTGCTCATTCAGCGCAGTGCTTATGTGGATCTGGTACAGGGAGGTGAAATTGATATTGCATTCTCTCCCCAGCAGGCAACGATTTCCGCATTGCTTACCCATATTCGCCGCGGTGATATTGTTAACGTATATTCTCTGCGCCGTGGCGCCGCAGAGGCCATAGAAGCCATTGCCCACGGTGACGAAAACACCTCAAAAGTGGTTGGCCGTGAAATCGGTAGTATCAAATTACCGCCGGGCACAACGATCGGGGCTATTGTCAGGGAAGATACGGTAATCATTGCTCACAGTGACACGAAGATTGAAGCCAACGATCACGTGATTCTTTTTCTGGTAGATAAGAAATACATTAATGATGTAGAGAAGCTGTTCCAGCCAAGCGCATTCTTCTTCGGCTGATAACAAGTAATTCTACTGATACCACGTTCCGCGCAGTGTGTTTGCGTCAGCTGCGCCAGAACGTAGGTGAAAACAGTACCAGCAGTGAGAATACTTCCAGTCGTCCGAATACCATTGCCAGTACCAGCAACCATTTACCGCCGTCACTCACTTCAGAATAAGTACCCGCTACGCTGCCCAGTCCGGGGCCCAGGTTGTTCAACGATGCTGCAGTTGCCGTAAAAGCAGAAATGTTATCCAGACCCGTAGCAATCATGCCAATCATGATCACTACAAACACAATGGCATAAGCAGAAAAGAATCCCCACACGGCCTCAACTACCCTGTCAGGCATAGCTCTTTCGCCTAACTTTACCGAGTACACGGCTTTAGGATGAATGAGGCGGTCAACTTCACGTTTGCCCTGCAGGAACAGTAACAGTACCCGTACTACTTTCAAACCACCACCCGTTGAGGACGCACAGCCGCCGATAAAACTGGAGAATATCAGCAAAATAGGCAGGAACGCCGGCCAGGATGAGAAGTCAGTGGTGGCAAAACCGGCAGTGGTACTGATAGACACCGCCTGAATCATAGCCTGATCCAGCGCTTCCTCTGCAGAGGTGTAATAGCCGGATAATGTAAGCACCAGAAAGCAAATCATGATCAGCGTAAACTGAATAAACAGAAATGCCTTAAATTCCGGATCCCGTAAATACCCTTTCAGGGAACGGGAACTTACTGCTGCGTAATGCAAAGAGAAATTCAGTGCCGCAATCAGCAAAAAGACAGAACAAATCACATTAACCATGGGACTGTCGAAATAGCCCAGGCTGGCATCATGGGTAGAGAAACCACCTATCGCGACGGTGGCGAAGGAATGGCATATCGCATCAAACCAGTTCATACCGGCCAGCCAGTAAGCTACCATGCAGGCAATGGTCAGCGATAAATAAATATACCAGAGATGCTTGGCAGTATCGGCTATACGGGGAGTCATTTTGGAGTCTTTCACAGGGCCCGGCGTTTCTGCCCGGTACAGCTGCATGCCCCCGACCCCCAGAATAGGCAGGATAGCCACAGCCAGTACAATGATACCCATACCGCCCAGCCACTGTAGTTGCTGACGATAGAATTGAATTGAATGGGGTAAAAACTCTATACCTTCTATCACGGTAGCACCCGTGGTAGTGAGACCGGAAAAGGATTCAAAAAATGCATCGGTCACGGTCATACTGGGCTGTTCAAGCAAGATAAACGGAATCGCACCAAAGCTTGCCAGTACTGTCCAGAACAGGGCTACGATAAGAAAGCCTTCTTTCGCACGCAGTTCTTTGCGGTGATAGCGGTTCGGATACCACATCATCATACCCGTGCCTACACAAAGCAGGAACGCAATGATGAAAGGCAGGCCGCTTCCATCTTCAAACATCAGCGATATCAGTGCCGGTGGGACCATTGTCACGCTGAACAGTGCAACAAGTAATCCGAGAATCCTTACGATTGCACGATAGTGCATGTGCCGTTGAACCTTATTGTTTTTTTACCCATGACAGGCATGGTTGTGTGTACTACCCCAATAGCTGACATTATGCGGTGACAATGGCGAAAGGGAAAGTCCCATTCGCCGATACTCCCCGTCTTGCCGGGAGGTTTTAATTCATTGCCAGTACAGTTTCGACCATTTTGTCGATCCCCGCCTTTGCTTCAAGGATATCCCCGGCGAGCATATAAGCAGGTGTGGTTACCAGTTTGGCATCGGTATCAACTACAATCTCATCTACTGCACAGTCAACGTGAACAGCACCCAGTGCATTAATACCTGCGGCTGCACCTTCATCATTGCCAATAGTCACTTTACGCTGACTACCGTAAACAGCCGCTGCCAGAGCCGGAGCAATACAAGCGTATCCGGCTGGCTTACCCGCCTCTGCAAATGCTCTGCATACAGTAAGTACATCTTCATTCACAGAGCAGTCAGCACCATCAACCGCAAATGTACACAGGTTCTTGGCCGCACCAAATCCACCTGGCAAGATAATAGCGTCAAAGTTGTCAGGCTGACATTCAGTAACAGGTTTAATTTCTCCTCTGGCGATACGGGCAGATTCAACCAGCACATTACGCTGTTCGTTTTCAGCCACTTCACCGGTCAGATGATTAACCACATGCATTTGCATAACATCCGGTGCGAAACATTGATAATCAGCGCCGTTACCGCGAATCGCTAACAAAGTAATCACTGCCTCATGTAATTCAGTGCCGTCAAATACACCACTTCCACTTAAAATCACTGCTACTTTTTTCACGTTTCACTCTCCTTTGCTCTGCAAGCCAGCCACAGCAGGCGTTATGCCATTTACGATTAAAAAACAAACAAAAACTATACAAAAATTATCAAACTCTGCTGTCACTGTTTGTTATCAGTATGCTACATTAACTGACCAACTTGGTTAAACAACAAATTCTTAATTCACCAAGTTATCCACACTATCAGGGAAGAATTCGTCAAGGTAATGACATCTCTTCGAATTCCTGCAAAACCTTATATACAAAGATCTACGGATTTTTTAGCCGTATCAGATCTGCATGCCCGATCCAACTTCATTTTATTTTGATCACAAAGTTATCCACAGGCGATCCGGTTTTGTGGATCGAATGCCTCCGCAGACGGTTATATGGCTTTAACAGGCGGCCTGTGGCATTCTGCTCACTTTATTAATGCCTGCGATTTAAGTTTCCTTATGTCTGAAAACAAAACTCCTCCCTTTATTCTGGTTGACGGATCTTCTTACCTGTTCCGCGCCTTCCATGGTTTACCTCCACTGACAAATTCTAAAGGTCAGGATACCGGTGCGATTTACGGTGTGATCAACATGCTGAGAAGCCTAATCCGCCAGTACAACCCCACCCACATGGCGGTAGTCTTCGATGCCAAAGGAAAAACCTTCCGCGACGACATGTATAAAGAATACAAGGCAAACCGTCCGCCGATGCCGGAAGAATTACGATCTCAGATTGCACCTTTGCATGACATTATCAGGGCAATGGGCTTACCGATCATCGTGGAAGAAGGTGTAGAAGCCGATGATGTGATCGGAACCCTTTCACGTCAGGCCACCGAAAAAGGGATCGACACACTCATCAGTACAGGTGACAAAGATATGGCTCAGCTGGTCAATGAGCATGTCACGCTGATCAATACCATGAACAACCAGATCATGACGACTGAGGGTGTTAAGGAAAAATTCGGTATTCCTCCGGAGCTGGTTATTGATTTCCTGGCCCTTAAAGGGGACAAAGTCGATAACATTCCGGGCGTGCCGGGAGTGGGCGACAAAAGTGCACAGGCACTGCTGAACGGGATCGGTGGCATTAAAGACATTTATGAGAATCTGGACGCTATCGCAGGCCTTTCATTCCGTGGCAGCAAAACCATGGCTGATAAGATGCGTGAGTATGAAGAGCAGGCGCGGTTATCTTATGATCTGGCGACAATAAAGCTGGATGTTGAGATGGATTTTCAGCCGGAAACGCTGGTGCCGTCGGAAGCTGATAATACAAAGCTTGCCGCCCTGTTTGCCGAATATGAGTTTAAGCGCTGGTTTTCTGAAGTCTCATCCGAATCAGCCGCAGAGGAATCTGCTACCAGCGCGGAAACTGACGAAAGTAACGGTGAAGACGACTCTCCTGCACTGTCAGACATCGACAAAAGCAAATACGAAACCGTTACAGATAAAGCGGCTTTTGAAAACTGGCTGAAGAAGCTGGAACAGGCACCACTTTTTGCTTTTGATACTGAGACCACCAGTCTCGATTATATGGAAGCTGAAATTGTTGGTGTATCTTTCAGTACGGCACCGGGAGAAGCCGCTTACGTACCGGTAGCACATGACTATCCTGATGCACCGGAGCAACTTGACCGTGATTACGTGCTTGGTGCATTAAAGCCGTTGCTGGAATCAGATTCAGTTAAAAAGGTTGGCCAGCATCTGAAGTACGACAAAAACGTCCTGGCCAATTACGACATCAATTTACAGGGCATTGCTTTTGACACCATGCTTGAGTCTTACGTGCTTAACAGCACGGCAACCCGCCATGACATGGACTCACTGGCGATGGCGTACCTGAATCACAAAACAATCCACTTTGAAGAGATTGCCGGTAAGGGAGCGAAGCAACTTACCTTTAATCAGATTGATTTGAATGAAGCCGCGCCCTATGCCGCCGAAGATGCAGACGTTACTTTAAGGTTGCATGAAGAAATCTGGCGCCGGCTGGAACAGCACGAACCACTGAAAAATTTATTACTGGATGTCGAAGTGCCACTGGCCAGCGTACTGTCCAGGATGGAACAGTTGGGCGTACTGATAGATTCACAAAAGCTGAATCAGCAAAGCCAGGATCTGGCTAAGCGTATAACTGAACTGGAAGCCAGTGTGCATGAAGCCGCGGGTGAAACATTTAACTTAGGTTCAACTAAACAGCTGCAACAGATTCTGTTTGAGAAATTATCTTTGCCTGTGATCAAGAAAACGCCTAAAGGCGCCCCGTCTACGTCGGAAGAGGTATTACAGGAACTGGCGCTGGACTACCCTATTCCCAAAATGATCATGGAATACCGTGGTCTGACAAAACTTAAAAATACTTACACAGACAAGCTGCCAAAGATGATCAATCACCGTACAGGCCGTGTGCATACGTCTTATCATCAGGCAGTCACCGCAACGGGACGGTTGTCCTCTACGGATCCTAACCTGCAGAACATCCCTATCCGCACTGAAGAAGGCCGCAGAGTACGGCAAGCGTTCGTGCCACGGGACGGTTATAAGATTGTCGCCGCGGATTACTCTCAAATAGAGCTGCGTATTATGGCTCATCTTTCTGAAGATCAGGGTTTGCTTGATGCATTCTCGCAGGGCAAAGACATACATAAGGCCACAGCGTCTGAAGTATTTTCAGTGCCTCTTGAGAAAGTAACTGCAGATCAGCGCCGCAGCGCGAAAGCTATAAACTTCGGACTGATATACGGCATGTCAGCTTTTGGTTTGTCCAGACAACTGAATATTCCCCGTAACGACGCACAAAAATATATGGATTTGTATTTTGAACGTTATCCGGGCGTACTGCGCTATATGGATGAAACCCGTGAGCATGCGAAAGAAACCGGCTATGTTGAAACGGTATTCGGGCGCAGACTGTATCTGCCTGACATTAAAGCAAGCAACGGTGCCCGCAGGAAAGGTGCAGAACGTGCGGCAATCAATGCTCCTATGCAGGGTACAGCGGCTGACATCATCAAACTGGCAATGCTGCGTGTTGATGAGTGGATCCAAAAAGAAGCCGCCAGTGACGTATTTATGATGATGCAGGTTCACGATGAACTGGTTTTTGAAATTAAAGAAGAGGTGGTGGAAGAACGCGTTGCCAGCATTGTAGCCCTGATGGAACAGGCTGCCGCCCTGTCAGTTCCTTTACAGGTTGAAGCCGGCACGGGAGAAAATTGGGACGAGGCACACTAAAACAGTAAGTAGATTACAGTATTTAGCGTATTTATCGTGACAATCACCGATATTTGGTAATTTTATTACAATTTCACTTGCCTTTTCAGCATTCTGTTGTACCCTAATGGATGTAGGGTACAGAGGTGAGAAAGCTGTTTTCAAACCTTTGCTTTAACCCCGGTAGTTTTACCGGGGTTTTTTTATGCCCGTAGAAAAGTCATTCCGAAAGCACTCAACCAATTGTTTTTATTGAAAAATAAAATAAATCTCAAAAAAACTTCTATTTTTCTTCAATTAATTTGAACTAACCGGCTTCAGGGACACTCTATATCTTCGGTTTTTATGTGTTTTCTCTCAGTCCTTTTCCCCGGCCACTTTGGTCGGGGATTTTTCTTTCAGGCACGAGAAATCCAGAAAACGCCTAAGCGTCCTCCTCCTCATTCAGTTCAAACCACTTATCCAGAACAGCAGCCGCTTCGCTTACACCAATCTTTGATAAAGACGAGAATGCCTGAACAGTAACATCCCCGTTAAAGGCAAGTGCCGCATCTCTGGCAAACATAAATGCTTCTTTTCGTTTACCAGATTTTAACTTATCCGCTTTGGTCAGAAGTGCGAGAACAGGTAACCCTGCATCGACTGCCCAGTAAATAAGATCCTGATCGAGATCTTTAAACGGGTGCCGGATATCCATCATGACGACCAGTCCCCGCAAGCTTTTCCGCTTTTGCAGATACTCGCCCAGCGAGGCCTGCCACTTCTTCTTCATTGCAATAGGAACCTGCGCAAAGCCGTAGCCCGGCAAGTCAACCAGCCTGCGGGTTTCATCAAGTTCGAAGATATTGATAAGCTGCGTCCGGCCCGGTGTTTTACTGGTCCTCGCCAGGTTCTTTTGTCTTGTCAGTGTATTTAACGCGCTCGATTTTCCGGCGTTTGAACGGCCGGCAAAGGCGACTTCTATGCCCTCATCCTGCTTTAGATGGCGGATATCAGGCGCGCTCATCAGAAACTTAGCTTTTGTGTAATACGACATGTTGAATATCCGTCTATACTTTGCATTTAATTTTAATTTATTTGACACCTGTCAGAAAACGGTTATAAAACCATAGTTTTATTATGGAATAGGTTTTTCTGGCGTGCTAAATGTGTAAAATACAATGATATCACGTATATCGTCGAAGCCGTTTGGTCCTTTGTAGAGATTAGTTATGAAAAAACTGTGTTTAGTTGTTTGTATGACGTTAGGTTTCACCACAAATGCCATGGCGGCAGGCGACCCTGAAGCCGGTAAAGCGAAATCGGCCGTGTGCGCAGCTTGCCACGGAATGGACGGTAACTCTATGATTCCTATGAATCCGAAGATCGCCGGCCAGCATGCTGGATACCTGGAAAAACAACTAAAAGAGTTCAAACTGGCTTCTCAGACCGGTGGTCAGGAAGGTCGGAACAACGCAGTCATGAATGGTATGGCAGCACCTCTCTCTGAACAGGACATGGCTGACTTAGCCGCCTATTTTGCCTCTCAGGAAGCAAAAGCCGGCGAAACGCCAGAAAATTATGTTGCTGCGGGTCAGGCTTTATATCGCGGCGGTGATGAGAAACGTGGGATCCCCTCCTGCAGCGCATGTCACGGTCCGGATGGTAATGGCATGGGTCTGGCCGGGTTTCCGGATATCAGTGGTCAACATACCGATTACGTAGCCGCACAGCTGAAAGGTTTCAGAGCGGGTCAGCGCGCCAACGATATGAACGCAATGATGCGGGATATAGCGATGAAACTTACAGATGAAGATATCGAAATACTGTCAAACTACCTGGCAGGCCTGCACTAAGTACTTGTTATACAAAGCTTGTTAATTAATTGTAAAAATTACCTTGTTTTTTGAAATTTGTTCTGTAGTATACAACTTCAAGTTTGGTGCTTTGCCTGAAAGCGCACCAGCTATACAACAATAATAAAAAGCAACAGTATAGGATTTTGGAAAAAGTGTCAGGAAGACCTTGAACAATAATTCCAGCTCTGTGAAAAATAAGAATAAGGGGAGCACACCCTTGCACTTAGTGCAAATACGGGAGAGGTGTCATCAGACACTGATAAACGAGGTGATGGTTTAGGCCATCACCTTTTTTTCTTTCCGGCGCCTGTTACACTTCACAAATAGCATTCATCCTTTTTAATCCGATGCCAAAACTTACCTGCCCTCTTTGTCAGCATTCAGACATTCAGTTTTATCACGAAGATAAACGTCGACAGTTTCATCAGTGTCTACGGTGTGATCTGGTATTTGCTGACGGACGCTTTCTGCCCTCCGCAGAAAGAGAAAAGCAGGAATATGATCTCCATGAAAACAACGCTGAAGATGAGGGCTATCGTCGATTTTTACAGCGAGCGATGGAGCCTGTAACGGCCACGGTTACCCCGCCGGCAAAGGGACTGGATTTCGGATGCGGGCCGGCTCCGGTGCTCGCCGGTATGTTAAGCGAATCGGGTTATCATATGTCGGTATACGACCCTTTTTATGCTGATGACAGCACTGCCCTTGAAACATCCGGGTACTATGATTTTATAACCTGTACGGAAGCCATAGAGCATTTCCATATGCCGCACCGTGAGATTTCATTGTTAACCCGGTTGTTAGCCGTTAACGGTGTGCTTGTCATTATGACCAAGCGTGTTGAAAGCGCATTGAAATTTGCCAGCTGGCATTACAAAAATGACCTCACCCACGTATCATTTTTCTCTGATCAAACCTTCGCCTTTATTGGTAAACAATATGGGTATGACGTCACTCTTTATAGCAAAGACGTTGTTTTGTTGAAGAAGCATTCACAGATACCTGGTATAATCCGGTAATTAGTTTTTATTAGCAGGAGACACACTATGTCGTCCCGTTCGAAGAAGACCAGAAAAATTGGTCGCATTGGTGTCCGTAAAGATCCGGACTTCCGGAAAAAAAAGCCCGCCGGCTCAGAGAATTCCTCAAAGACAAACAAACATAAAGGTAATCCGGCCGGAAGCCGTAATGTGGTTGAGTCAAAACCCGAGCAAACGAAGGCGGTACGGGTGAACAAAGATCCCCGTCATGGCAGTAAAAAACCAGTACAATTGATTAAAGCACCGGTAGCCCGTGCTGCAGTGAAAAAATATGCAACTCCGGCTGATGAACTGGCAGCACTGGAAGCTGATAACCGTTTATCTGATTTGCTGGATAAACTGGATGAAGGACAAGCGATTTCAAAGGCTGAACAACAATACGTTGATGACAAAATGGCACGACATCGTATCCTGTGTGATCTGCTGGGTATTGCTGAAAGCGACGATGAAGATGATGACGATCCGATGGACAGTCTCGATGCCATGAGTATGGACGAATTTAAAGACTAAAGGTGTCAGGTTTTATGTGGTTAACCATTGCTATCATTGCCGGTTTAGTCATTATTCTCGGCCTCGGTTTTTACGCAGGCCGTTTGCTTTTCATGCTTAAACAACAAAATGAGCGGCATAAAGCGGCCCGCGACGGACGGATAGAAAACATTACAGAAAGCATTATTGTCATCAGCAAAGCGATGCAGCAACAACAATGTGAGTTATCTGAAGGTGCTATCCGGATCACGAAGCTGTTAAACGCTTTACCACTGGAAACCCCGCCTGATTACCGCTCTGAGTTTCCTCACATTCATGCTTTGTACGTGGAAATCAGTGGCTTTGCTATTTTGGAGGAGCGCAAGAAGCTTCCGTTAAAAGAGCGTAAGAAGCAGGATGATGCACGGGAGCAGATTGAATCTGAATACGAATCCCGCGTTCTAAGGGAACTGGATGCGATAAGAAGCTGGAGCGAAAACCTCAGCCAACGTACTTCAGCGTCGAAATAACTGACAGCTCTCTTTGCGGCCGTATTTAACACGGCCGCAGCCCTGCAACGGCTAACGCCTCGCCTCCTCGCAACACGGCTGGTAACAATGACAGGTGACCGTATGGTCGTTTACCATTCCTACCGCCTGCATGTAAGCATAGCAAATCGTTTCTCCGACAAATTTAAAACCAGCTTTTTTCAGTGTCTTTGCCATCAGTACGGACTCTGCTGAACTTACCGGAGCATCTTTATAATTCTGCCAGCTGTTAATAATGGTTTTATGGTCAGTGAACTGCCAGATGTAATCTCTGAATGAGATATTCTCTGTAATGGCCAGATATGCCTTTGCGTTCGCAATGATGCCTTTGATTTTAAGTCTGTTACGAATAATACCGGGTTCCTGCATCAGACGTTCAACATCCTGCTCCCCCATTTGCGCTATTTTTTCCGGATCAAACTGATGAAACAGTGTTTCGTAATTTTTTTGCTTTTTCAGAATGGTGATCCAGGACAATCCGGCCTGCTGACCATCAAGGCAAAGCTTTGCAAACAGTGAAATGTCGTCCATTTCCGGCCGCCCCCAGTGCGTGTCATGATAAAGCTTATACTCCTCATCATCAGACACCCAACCGCAACGGTTAACATCAGGTGGCACTGTCATGGCGTTTCTCCTTTTAATTACGCGCTTTTTAATCAGTTTTCGCTGTTTCAGCCTACATTCATCAGCTTACAAATTGTATACTACTCCACCTTTACATTGGTCAGTTATAAGCAGCAAACATGCAGAAATACGATATTAAAACCTTTCAGGGTTTGATCCTCGCACTGCAGGATTACTGGGCACGCCAGGGTTGCGTGATTATCCAGCCTCTGGATATGGAAGTAGGTGCAGGTACATTTCATCCGATGACATTCCTGCGTTCTTTAGGCCCGGAGCCTATCAGCAGTGCTTATGTACAACCTTGCCGCCGTCCTACAGACGGCCGTTATGGCGAAAACCCCAATCGTCTGCAGCACTATTATCAGTTTCAGGTCATGCTGAAGCCGTCTCCTGATAATATTCAGGAGTTATATCTGGGCTCACTAAAAGAGCTGGGCTTTGATCCGCTGGTGCATGATATCCGCTTCGTAGAAGATAACTGGGAATCCCCTACCCTGGGTGCATGGGGTCTGGGCTGGGAAGTCTGGTTAAACGGCATGGAAGTGACTCAGTTCACTTACTTCCAGCAAGTGGGTGGTCTGGAGTGCAAACCGGTTACCGGAGAAATCACCTACGGTCTGGAACGCCTCGCGATGTACGTTCAGGGCGTAGACAGTATCTACGATTTAGTCTGGACTGACGGTCCGATGGGTAAAGTGACTTACGGCGATGTTTTCCACCAGAACGAAGTGGAACAGTCAGCCTATAACTTCGAATATGCCAACGTAGACTTCCTGTTCAGGACTTTCGATGAATGTGAAGCAGCCAGCCAGTTACTGATTGAAAAGAATCTGCCACTGCCTGCCTACGAGCAGGTAATGAAGGCGTCTCACGCATTTAACTTGCTCGACGCCCGTCACGCCATCTCAGTGACTGAAAGACAGCGTTATATTTTACGTGTCCGGACGCTGGCAAAAGCTTGTGCTGAAAGCTACTACCAGGCCCGCGAAGCCCTCGGCTTCCCATTGTGTAATAAGGAGCAGTAATCGTGCGCACTGAAAATCTTTTGGTAGAAATTGGTACAGAAGAATTGCCACCTAAAGCCCTTAAGTCATTGGGTGAGAGCTTTGCTGCTAATATGCAGGCAGCACTGGATAACGCAGAACTGGCCTACTCAGGTATACACTGGTTTGCTGCTCCCCGTCGTCTGGCAGTATCTGTATCTGATCTTGCCGGGTCGCAGGAAGACAAAGTGGTAGAAAAACGTGGCCCTGCCGTGTCAGCAGCATTCGACGCCGACGGCAATCCGACTAAAGCGGCCATGGGCTGGGCACGGGGCAATGGCATTGAAGTTGCTGATGCAGAACGTATGGTCACAGATAAAGGCGAGTGGTTGTTGTACCGCGCCAGTGTCGAAGGACAAGGCATCGGTGAACTCATTGAAGGTCTGGTGAATCAGGCCATCAGTAAGCTACCTATACCTAAAGCAATGCGCTGGGGAAGTTCAACAACTCAGTTTATTCGTCCGGTACACACAGTTACTGCTTTGTACGGCGCCGAACTGTTACCTTTGACTGTATTAGGTAAAGCCAGCAGTCGCGTAGTTCAGGGCCACCGCTTCCATGGTGAAGCTACGTTTGAACTTGACCATGCTGATAGCTACGCTGCAGCCATGAAATCTCACTACGTTATTGCTGATTTTTCTGAGCGTGCTGAGTACATCCGTAACGAACTGGAAAAGGCCGCTGACTCTCTGGGCCTGAAAGCTGACTATGATGAAAGTCTGCTGGAAGAGATCGCCTCTCTCGTTGAATGGCCGGTAGTTATGCAGGCATCTTTTGAAGCGTCTTTCCTGGAAGTGCCCAAAGAAGCACTTATCTACACCATGAAAGATGATCAAAAGTATGTGCCTCTGTTATCAGCAGACGGTGCGCTGGATAACCGTTTCCTGTTTGTCAGTAATATTGAATCTCAGGATCCTGTTCAGGTTATTTCCGGTAACGAAAAGGTTATCCGCCCTCGACTTGCTGACGCGGAATTCTTCTTCAACACTGATAAGAAGTCCTCGCTGGAGAGTCGTCTTGGCAGTCTTGAAACCGTATTATTCCAGAAACAACTGGGTACGCTTAAAGATAAATCTGACCGCATCTCTGCGTTGTCAGCATTTATCGCTGAGCAGACAGGTGATGACACTGAAGCAGCTGCGCGTGCCGGTTTACTGGCAAAAACGGATTTAATGACGCAGATGGTCATGGAGTTTCCGGACGTACAGGGCGTCATGGGTAAGTACTACGCTATCAATGATGGTGAAGCCCCTCTTGTAGCTGACGCATTGTATGAACAATATATGCCCCGCTTTGCCGGCGATGAATTACCGTTATCCGGTGTCAGCGCCGCAGTATCTCTTGCAGATAAACTGGATACGCTGGTGGGTATTTTTGGTATCGGTCAGTTACCTAAAGGTGACAAGGACCCCTTCGCACTTCGCCGCGCAGCGATTGGCGTACTGCGTATCATCACTGAAAAGGACTTAGCACTGGATCTTGAAACTCTGGTGGCTAAATCTGTTGAAGTGTATGGCGATAAGCTTACCAATGCAGACACCGAAACGCAGGTCGTTGATTTCGTACTTGGACGCTTTGTTGCCCTGTTACAGGACCAGGGTGTGAGTATTGATGTTATTCAGGCCGTTGCAGCCCGTCGTCCTACCCGTCCTGCAGACTACGCAGCACGTGTTCAGGCGGTAGCCGCGTTTAAGGAACGGGAAGAGGCAGAAGCACTTGCAGCAGGCAATAAACGTGTTGCGAACATTCTCGCCAAGCAGGAAGGTAATGTTGCAGGGTCTGTAGACACCACACTACTTCAGGAAGATGCTGAAAAAGCACTGTACGAAGCGCTGGAAGGTGTTCAGGCTGAAGTGAAAGCTGGTGTTGCTTCACAGGACTATAATGCTGTGCTGAGCGCTCTGGCGACTCTCAGGGAAGCCGTTGATAACTTCTTTGATAATGTCATGGTAATGGCTGAAGATGAATCCGTACGGAACAACCGGCTGGCCTTGTTGTCTGTATTAAGACAGCAGTTCCTTGAAACCGCTGATATTTCGTTACTGACTAAACAGTAACTGGTATCGCCTTTTTAACGATGCCCGGCTACATCAATGTCGGGCATTTTTTTAGTGGAGTCACAGTGAATAAAAAGTTCGCTTTTTTATTAGTGTTTGTCTTCCTTTCCGGTTGTAGCAGCCGGAGCGTAGTCAGTTTACCCGGCATCATGGAGCCGCCGGAAATTAAATTTGAGAACCTTTACCTGCGTGGTGTTTTTAACTGGTGGGAAGCCAATGCCAAATATCAGTTAAAGGAAGGTTCACAAGGCTGGTACGTGGATGTTGATTTGATTGCTGATGGTCAACCCTATGACTTCCGTTTATCTGACGGTTTCTGGACGCCGGATCAAACTTGTGGTGCCCGCTACAAAGGTCAGGTTGTCATGGTGCAGTCTTCCATTTATATGGTCTGCGGCACCGAATCTGAAAACCTGCAGTTCACACCCGAGAAAACCGGTGTGTATCGTTTTACCTTCACCCCTGCCAGTGGCGGTGAGGTTATGCTGCTGGTTACACCGAAAGCGTAAACAAAAACGGCTTCATTATGAAGCCGCTTTTTTATCTCTCATTCTTACCCTTAATTACACCCACTCCGCCACTCTGACTTTCTCCCCGGCGAGTTGCTCTGCCCGACCTTTTAACTTTTCAGAGGGATTGATAAGCGTAATGCTTTCCGTGCATTTATCCATAACAGGCATGTCAGACAAGCTGTCTGTATAACCGTGCACCCATTGTTCAAAACATTCTTTTTTCTGTGTAGCCATCGTCAGTTTATTTTTGCCAAAGCAGTATTCTGAAGTAAACAGACCATAGAATGCATGTGTGAGACGCGAGCCGATTATCCTGTCAAAAGGAATACGGCATTGCCGTGCGATATATCTTGCCAGCCAGGATGGGGCTCCGGTAATGATAACAATCCTGTAACCTTCCCTTTGTCTTTTTACTATCTCGTCCAATGCACTTTCATAAATCAGTACGTCCTGCTTTTCAGATAGTTGCTGATAGTATTCACTCAACCTTTCTTTGAGGCCCTTACCTGTCACGCCCAACGTAGCCAACCAGCACACAAGGTGCAACGACATCAATCTGGTTTTTCTGAACGCAAATAGAATAAGCATCAGCGGGAATAAAAGAAGAAACAGAACGACCTTCCTTTTGGATGCGCAAATCAGATACCGGTAGAACAAATATCCGGAATCACCATTGAACAGCGTTTTATCGAAGTCAAAAACAACGGTTTTTCTCTTTGCCTGAGTTTCATCAAGTATTTCGCTATTCTGTTCCATCAGTGCCTCAGTGCTTACAGTTCTGGTTATGAGTCATTTTTTGCCGGACGGTGCCTGACTTAGTGTGCATCCACTAACCTTCTTAAATGCACACGGCATTTTGTATTTACAATAAAAAAGGGTGACTAATGCCACCCTTGTTCTGCTTATTATTAATCTACACGTCGAGGTTTTCTACCTTCAGTGCATTCTGCTCGATGAATGCTCTGCGTGGCTCTACCTGGTCCCCCATCAATGTTGTGAATAACTGGTCACAAGCGATGGCGTCTTCAACGGTAACCTGAAGCATACGGCGGCTGTCAGGGTCCATCGTTGTTTCCCACAACTGATCAGGGTTCATTTCACCCAGTCCTTTATAACGTTGAATATACTGACCGCGCTTAGCTTCACCCATCAGCCATTCAAGGGCATCTTTAAATGACCCTACCGGCTGCTTCTTCTCACCACGCTGAATGTATGCTGAGTCATTCATCATGTCGTTGATAGATTCATTCAGGTCACGAATTTTCGCGTACTCGGTAGAATCGATGAACTCCTGGTTCAGTTTGTAGAAGTAGTCGATGCCGTGCATACGCATGGTGATCTGAATAAAGAATTCGCTACCTTCTTCTTCTGGCAGGATGTCGTAACGATACGTTGCACCATCGTTCTCTTTTTCATTTAGGCTGTTTACGAAGCTTTCAGCAACGGCGCTAAGCGTTGACTCG
>NZ_CFHOXV010000034.1:27319-42289 GCF_984505615.1 Alteromonas sp.
GATCTTCGTGTCTCAATGTTGGAGAATATATTAAACGGTACAGAATCGCCGGTGGCATGAGACGGTGAAGACGCTTGATCATCTTTTCTACAGACTGATATTGCTTCACAAGATTCTCAAGAGCAACACCGGAAATGCCCGGAGCATCTTCACTGGTAAACAGTGCTGAACCATCAATAGCGATATTTGTCAGGTAGTTTGTCAGTGCATCTTCGTCTTTCAGATACTGTTCCTGCTTACCCTTTTTCACTTTATAAAGTGGTGGTTGAGCAATATAGACGTATCCACGCTCGATGATTTCAGGCATCTGACGATAGAAGAATGTAAGCAGCAACGTACGGATATGCGAGCCATCCACGTCCGCATCGGTCATGATAATGATGCTGTGATAACGCAGTTTCTCGGGATCGTATTCGTCACGACCGATACCGCAACCTAATGCAGTAATGAGGGTTGCGACTTCCTGAGAAGACAACATTTTGTCAAAACGGGCTTTTTCTACGTTCAGGATTTTACCTTTTAACGGCAGAATAGCCTGATTTTTTCTGTTACGACCCTGCTTGGCGGAACCACCTGCAGAGTCACCCTCCACTATATACAGTTCAGATAGTGCAGGATCTTTTTCCTGACAATCAGCAAGTTTACCGGGCAGACCAGCCAGGTCCAACGCTCCTTTACGACGCGTCATTTCACGAGCCCTGCGGGCGGCTTCACGAGCCCGTGCTGCATCGATAATTTTCGAAGCAATGATTTTACTTTCGTTGGGGTTCTCGAGCAGGAAATCAGCCAGCTTTTCGTTCATCGTTGACTCAACCGCATTCTTCACTTCTGAAGAAACCAGTTTGTCTTTTGTCTGTGATGAAAACTTAGGATCAGGTACTTTAACAGAGATAACAGCCGTCAAACCTTCACGGGCATCATCACCACTGGCATTAGTCTTAGCCTTTTTATTCAGGCCTTCTTTTTCCATGTAGTTGTTCAGTGTACGGGTAAGCGCACCACGGAAACCGGCTAAGTGTGTACCACCGTCACGCTGTGGAATGTTGTTAGTAAAGCAGAATATGCTCTCCTGGAAACCATCGTTCCATTGCATTGCGACTTCAACAGAAATGCCGTCTTCACGCTCAGTGCTGAAGTGGAAAACCTTCTGGTGGACCGGAGTCTTATTTTGATTAAGGTACTGAACGAAAGCCTGGATACCACCTTCGTACATGAAGTGGTCTTCTTTTCCGTCACGCTCATCTTTAAGGCGAATGGACACACCTGAGTTCAGGAATGACAGTTCGCGTAAACGCTTAGCTAAAATATCATAGTGGAATAAGGTGTCGGTGAAGGTATCAGCACTTGGCCAGAAACGCACAGAAGTACCGGTTTTGTCCGTATCGCCGGTTATCGCCAGTGGCTCTTGTGGAACGCCATGGTGATATTCCTGCTCATGAACTTTGCCTTCACGACGAATTTTCAATTTCAGTTTGCTGGATAACGCATTTACAACCGAAACCCCTACGCCGTGAAGACCCCCCGATACTTTATAAGAGTTGTCGTCAAATTTACCGCCGGCGTGCAGTACCGTCATGATGACTTCTGCTGCTGATACACCTTCTTCCGGGTGCATAGCAGTAGGAATTCCACGACCATTATCTGAAACAGATACTGAACCGTCAGAGTGAATTTGAATCACAATTTCAGAGCAATAGCCTGCCAGCGCCTCGTCGATAGAGTTATCTACAACCTCAAATACCATGTGGTGCAAACCGGTTCCATCGTCTGTATCACCAATATACATACCCGGGCGTTTACGTACGGCATCCAATCCCTTCAGGACTTTAATACTGGACGAGTCGTAGTTGTTTTGCTCTGACATAGTCTAACCTTTACTCCTCGTTCACGTGGCCATGTTCCACGTGAAACATTTTTTTGTCTTTATATTTGCTTATAAACTCGAGTTGTTCACGCTCTATAGCAGTCACAAAAAGCTGCGTGTCCATCGCGACTAACCCGTCTATAAACCGCTCTCGCTTATCTAAATCAAGTTCTGCTCCGACATCATCAAGTAAGAAAATACTGCGTCTTGATGTTTCCTGCTGGAACAATGTTGTCTGTGACAACTGTAATGCAGCGACAGCCATTCTAAGTTGCCCTCTTGAAAGAACTTCCTGCGCCGCAGAACCATCCACTTTAAATCGTAAGTCTGATTTGTGTGGCCCTGAAGTTGTGTAACCTACCTTTGTATCGTAGTCACGTTTTCGCGTCAGGCTTTCAATCAAAGAAGCATCTTTATCCCACCCCTTATAATACGAGATTTCGAGAGAAAACTCAGGTAGAAATTCACTACAAATGGCATTAAATATTGGCTGTAACCGCCCTATGTAGTCTTTTCTCTTCTCACTAAGGTGTTCCCCTACGGTTTGGAATTGTTGCTCCCAATAAGCGTTCTCGGGCGCACTCAGATTTGCTTGTCTCTTAAGTAATGTATTGCGTGTTTTTAGCAACTTTTGGAATGTTTGAAACAGCAAATTGAATTCATGTTCCACGTGGAACAATCCCCAATCGATGAAACGACGGCGTTCTCCGGGTGACCCGATAATGAGGTCAGTACTCTGAGGCGTAAATAATTGAACCGGTATAAGACTAACTAAGTCAGCGAGACGGTGTGAATGGTTGCCGTTTATTGAACAAACAAATTGCTCATGCCTGCTACGCTGTAATCCGATGTTTTTAACGTTGCCATCATCCCCCGCACAGCGGGTGAAAATGCTGAAACGGTCTGCATCATGACGAATAGCAGACTCATGCTTGTTTGTACGAAATGAACGCCCATAACCAAGATAGTAAAGCGCTTCAATAAGAGATGACTTACCACTGCCATTCTTACCACTTATCAGCGTTAAAGAACGGGACGGGATAAACGAAGCGTTTTGAATATTTCGGAAATCAGTCAGCTGGACTTTGTCCAGTTTCATAGGCGTTGCCCGGGGGAAGTGTAAAACAGAGAGACGAAAGCAAAGCTTTCGCCCCTGCTTAAAGATGGTCTACAGACGCATCGGCATGATGACATATAACGCAGCATCATCACCGGCATTTTGGATAAGAGCACTGGAGTTAGAATCAGATAAAGTTAACTGAACTTCTTCTGTCGTCAGAGCATTAAGAACGTCAATTAAGTAAGCGACATTAAAACCAATTTCTAAATCGTCGCCTTCATAGTTCACATCAACAATTTCTTCCGCTTCTTCCTGCTCAGGGTTGTTGGCTGTGATTTTAAGCTCACCACTGGAAAGGTTAAGTCTTACGCCGCGGAACTTCTCGTTCGATAAAATTGCAGCACGGGCAAACGCATCTTTTAATACTGCCTTACTGGCAAGAATAGTTTTATCCCCGTCTTTCGGTAGCACACGACGATAATCAGGGAACCGCCCGTCAACCAGTTTACTAGTGAAAATAAAATCGGAAGAGAAAAGACGAATATGGTTAGCACCTATTTGTACCTTAATAGACTTCTCGTCATCTCCGATTAAGCGGGAAATTTCCAGTACACCTTTACGGGGTATGATCACCTGACGCGCCGGTAAGGATGCACTTTCATAATCCAGCCTGCACAAAGCAAGACGGTGACCATCGGTAGCGACAGTGCGGATAATATGTTCTTCAGTTTCCAGTGACATGCCGTTTAAATAATAACGCACATCCTGTTGCGCCATGGAGAAATGGGTACTGTTGATCAGACGTTTGATGTCAGCTGAAGAAAGCTCAAACTCAACTTCACCTTCCCAGTCTTCAAGATTTGGATAATCACTGGCAGACAGCGTAGATAAAGTGTAGCGACCACGTCCTGCACGGATTAGCGCTTTGCTTCCATCGAGGCTGAACTGGATATCAGTACCGTCGGCAATACCACGGCAAATATCAAATAACTTCTTGGCGGGAACTGTAATTTCACCTTCTTCGTACTCGCCTTCAAGACGGGTACTGGCGATGAGTTCTACCTCGAGATCCGTTCCGGTTAGCCAGAGTGCATCCTCACTAACTTTAATAAGTACGTTAGAAAGAATAGGTAATGTGTGTCTTCTTTCTACTGCACCGGAAACTAACTGTAACGGTTGAAGAAACTTTTCTCGACTGATGGTAAATTTCATTGATTTACTTTCCTGCCTGGAATGTCAAAGATTTATGAGGACAAGGTTCTTATCAGGTTTTTATAGTCCTCTTTTATATCATGACTTTCCTCTCTAAGCTGCTCTATTTTTCGGCAAGCGTGCAGTACCGTAGTGTGGTCTCTGCCACCGAAAGCGTTACCTAATTCAGGTAGACTGTGATTGGTCAACTCCTTAGCAAGCGCCATAGCTACCTGCCTTGGTCTTGCCACACTGCGACTACGACGCTTAGAGAGAATGTCAGCAACCTTAATCTTATAATAATCTGCGACAGTTTTCTGGATGTTATCCACTGTAACGAGTTTTTCCTGTAAAGCTAACAAGTCACGTAATGCTTCACGGACGAAATCGATAGTAATAGGCCGGCCGGTAAAATTCGCATTAGCGATGACACGATTAAGCGCCCCTTCCAGCTCACGAACATTTGAACGCAATCGCTTGGCAATAAAGAACGCCACTTCATCGGGCAGATGAATTTTATTTTCTGCCGCTTTACGCATAAGAATGGCCACCCTGGTTTCAAGTTCAGGGGGTTCTATCGCTATGGTCAGGCCCCAGCCAAACCGGGATTTGAGGCGATCCTCTACCCCGTCAATCTCTTTGGGGTAACGGTCTGAAGTCAGTATGATTTGCTGGTTTCCTTCAAGCAATGCATTGAAGGTGTGGAAAAACTCTTCCTGCGAACGCTCTTTATTCGCAAAAAATTGAATATCATCGATGAGCAAGGCATCTACGGAGCGGTAAAACCGTTTAAAATCTTCTATAGCATTATTCTGAAGTGCTTTTACCATGTCCTGTACAAAGCGCTCTGAATGCATATACACAATTTTAGCACCCGGACGGTTTGCAATAATGCCATTACCTACTGCGTGCAGTAAGTGGGTTTTACCCAAACCAGTACCACCGTATATAAATAACGGATTGTAGGAACCACCCGGATTATTGGCAACCTGAGTCGCAGCCGCTCTGGCCAGCTGGTTTGATTTACCCTCAACAAAATTATCAAACTGATAGGTCGGATTGATATTGCTTTTGTGCTTCATCGCTTCGGGAATGGGGACAACTGCTGGCCCACGGCCGGCTGGTG
Source organism: Alteromonas sp. (assembly GCF_984505615.1). Classification (NCBI taxonomy): domain Bacteria; kingdom Pseudomonadati; phylum Pseudomonadota; class Gammaproteobacteria; order Alteromonadales; family Alteromonadaceae; genus Alteromonas; species Alteromonas sp. The sequence continues at coordinate 32,561 of NZ_CFHOXV010000034.1, forward strand.
TATTAGTCCCCGAGTGCTGATGAACAGGTTCAGGTTCGCGATATGCACCGGCACCGGAACTGGCTTTGGTGATGTTCGGAGCATACAGGTTGTCATTTTGCTGTTCATGCGCAACATGCGCGGGGGCATTCACCTCAGGCCGGCTCATCTCTGTCCCTGCGGATGAAAATTGTGCAGGAGGTTGAGAACGGCTGAAAGTACCTGACTGAACAGGAGCCGGTGCCGGTCGACCTGACGGGATGCCGCTGGCAGGTCGGCCTGTACGGGTAGCAACATCTAAATGAAGTTGTGGTGAATCCTGCCCACAAAACTCGGTGAACAGCTCTGTAATTTTATCTCTGTATTTATCTCTCACCCAGTCCAGGACAAAACGATTCGGGGCAAATAACGTCAGAACGTCTGCATCTTCCTGAGCAGTAAGCGGACGTATCCACATACTATATTGTTGGGTCGGCAATTCCTGGCGTAGGCGCTCAAGGCACATATTCCACAGAGACATAATAATGTAGGCTCCAAAAGCTGCTGCAGACGCCAGTAAGACAAAAAACGGCGAAGAGAATACGTATTCCTGATTGAGAAAAAGGAAAAGCAATATTTATTCTGGGTAACAGCGGTGTATGTTGTATTCTAATTGTGATCGCTGTGGATTATCTGATCTTCTGTGGGTAAAGTAAATCACGATCTGGCTCGATCTTCCGGATCAAAAGGCTAACCTATTGAAAGTTAATTCTTATTTTATTTCGTTATATCTCTATCACAGATAATCGCTAAAACACTGTACGCTTGATCAGTCTGTGAGATCCGGGTAAAAAAAGCCACGATCTTTACCGATCATCTATTGACTTGTGGATAAAATTATATTTGCAGACAATTTATTCACAGCGAAATTATGATGAATTGAAATCTTTCCGCAAAGCTGAACAAAATTTCTGCACTATTTTATAAAAAATATGCAGTATAAAGGCGTTTTGGATTGACATCAGGTGCCGGGATCTCTAGAATTCAGCGTCCTTTTTGGATGGGCGGCGTAACATGCTTATCAACGGACACAATGTTTTGTTGGTAAGACTGCTATTTTGCACGTCTGATATTTAACTAGAAAAGTGAGACTTTGGTCATGAAAAGAACATTTCAACCGAGCAACTTAAAGCGCAAGCGTTCTCACGGTTTTCGTGCTCGTATGGCGACTAAAAATGGTCGTAAAGTACTAGCAGCTCGCCGTGCTAAAGGTCGCGCTCGCCTTTCTGCTTAAGAGTACTACCCAAAAGTGGGTGAAAATAATTTTTCCAGGGAGTTACGTCTGTTAACTCCCTCCCACTTTACCCATGTGTTTAATGACGCAACTCCTGCTGTATCCCCTGCTTTTACCTTACTTGCCCGCAAAAACGAATTAGCACATGCCCGTGTCGGGATTACTATTGCTAAAAAACGCGTGCGAAAAGCCCATGACCGCAACAGACTGAAACGTCTCATCAGAGAAAGTTTTCGTCACCGTCGTCACGCACTGCCTGCAGTCGACATTATTGTGGTTGGCAAATCCGGCGCAGATAAACTCACCAATGACGAAATATTTTCTATGTTGGATAAGCAATGGAAAAAGTTAGCAAAACGCTGCGCAAAATAACCATCGCTCTTCCTCTGCTACTGGTTAAATGCTATCAGTGGTTCATTTCGCCGGTTTTGGGACAACGGTGCAGATTTCACCCGACTTGCTCATATTATGCAATTGAAGCATTAAATTCGCATGGATTGCTAATTGGCGGTTGGTTATCGATTAAACGCATATTAAAATGCCACCCTTTCAATCCGGGCGGAAACGACCCCGTGCCGGAATCACGGAATAATAAACACTCAGAATAAAGAGACCTCTATGGAATCGCAACGTAGTTTTCTGTTAATCGGCCTTGCCCTTGTGAGCTTCTTACTATGGCAACAATGGCAACAAGATTATGGCCCGCAACCTGTTCAGCCCGCCGCATCTGAACAAAGTAGCACGAATGCAGGTAGTAACGGTGTACCGTCCTCTCTGCCAGGCAGCGATGATGTGCCGGTTGCTTCTCAGGACGACGTGCCCGGCATGGTACAGGAAGCTAAGCCTGAATCTGCACGTACAGTTCACGTACTTACTGACACGCTTGATCTGAAAATTGATTTAGTCGGCGGTGACGTAGTTAAAGCGAATCTGGTGAAATTTCCGTTGACTCAGGAATCATCAGAAAACTACAGCCTGCTGCGCCCTCAGGATGGTTTGTATATCGCACAAAGCGGTCTGGTTGGTCGTGATGGTCCTGACGGAAATCGTTCAGGTCGTCCGCGTTATGATGCCTCACAACAAGAATTTGTCATGCAGGGCGATACTTTGTCAGTGCCTCTGACATGGCAAAATGCAGATGGCGTGAAAATTACCAAAACCTTTAATTTTACTAAAGGCAGCCACGACATCGCCCTGACCTATACCATTGAGAATAACTCAGGTAATACGACAACTTACCAGCAGTATGCACAGCTTAAACAAACCACACAGGTACCTGATGGCGGAAACATGTTCATGCCGACTTACCGTGGTGCAGCATACGGTAGCGAGGAAGATCGTTATGAGAAGTACACGTTCGACGACATTGAAGATAAAAATCTGAAAGTGTCTACGGAAGCCGGATGGGTCGGTATGCTCGAACATTACTTTGTTTCAGCCTGGATCCCGCCTGCTTCTCAGGTAAATAACCTGTACACCAAACTGGTTCAGAATCAGTACGCCATAATTGGTTTCACCGGTACACCGGTAAATGTAGCCAGTGGTGAAACTGCAACAATCGGTGCAGAGCTGTATCTGGGTCCCAAAGATCAGGACAACCTGGCACAGCTGGCAAATGGCCTGGACCTGACAGTGGACTACGGCATTTTATGGTGGTTGTCACAGCCATTGTTCGCCCTGCTTCAATTCCTGCACAGCCTGGTGGGTAACTGGGGTGTCGCCATTATTCTCATCACTGTTATCGTTAAAGGTGCTATGTATCCGCTGACGAAGAAACAGTATGAATCCATGGCCCGCATGCGAAATCTTGCGCCTAAGATGCAGCAACTGAAAGATCGCTTTGGTGATGATCGTCAGAAAATGTCTCAGGCGATGATGGAACTGTATCGCAAAGAGAAAGTAAACCCGATGGGCGGTTGTCTGCCAATCATCCTGCAGATGCCAATTTTCCTGGCACTTTACTGGGTATTACTGGAAAGTGTTGAATTACGTCACGCAGATTTCTTCCTGTGGATCACAGACCTTTCTGTGAAAGACCCGTATTTCGTGCTGCCGGTACTGACCGGTGCGAGTATGTGGTTACTGCAAAAGCTGCAACCCACTACGGTAACCGACCCAATGCAACAGAAGATCATGCAGTTCATGCCTGTGGCCATGAGTGTGTTCTTCCTGTGGTTCCCGGCCGGTCTGGTACTTTACTGGTTAGTCAGTAATATAATCACCCTCATCCAGGCAAAACTGATTTATGCCGCAATGGAAAAGAAAGGGCTAAAATCTAAGTAACTATCCCGTCATTATCAGCCCGCAATAGCGGGCTGATTCATCTAAGAGAGGTCAAATAATGCCATCTTTCGACATCGTATCTGAAATCAATATCGAAGAAGTCCGTAATGCAACGGAAAACACCCAGCGGGAACTGGCTACCCGTTTCGATTTTCGTGGCGTAGAAGCCAGCATCGAATTTAAAGAAAAAACCGTGACCATGAAAGCAGAGGGTGAATTTCAGGTTCAGCAGCTTGAGTCAATGTTCCGTAACGCCTGCTCCAAACGCAATCTGGATACCAGTATTCTGGATTTAAAAGATTACGATCACCGCGGCAAAACGGTGACCCAGGTCATTACGTTCAAAGAAGGTATCGAGCAGGATACTGCCAAGAAAATTGTAAAGCTTATCAAAGACAATAAAATCAAAGTGCAGACCGCCATCCAGGGCGATCAACTGCGGGTCACCGGTAAGAAGCGTGATGACTTACAGCAGGTTATTGCACTGGTGCGCAGCTCCGATTTAGGCCAGCCGTTCCAATTTAAGAATATGAAAGACTGATATGCACCCTATTGCCTCCTCACAAGATACCATCGTCGCACAAGCTACAGCCCCCGGCCGTGGCGGTGTGGGTATTGTGCGTGTATCAGGCCCGGCAGCAATGGAGATTGCGCAGGCACTGGTACCTGTCACACTGGCTCCGCGCTCTGCGACTTACACGCCCTTTCATAATCAACAGGGCGATGTGATCGATCAGGGAATAGCACTTTATTTTAAAGGGCCGAATTCCTTCACCGGTGAGGATGTGCTTGAACTCCAGGGCCATGGCGGACAAATCGTCATGGATATGCTCATTGATGCTATCCTGGCCTGCGGGAACGTACGCCTGGCTAGGCCCGGGGAATTCAGTGAACAGGCATTCTTAAATGATAAGCTGGATCTCGCTCAGGCCGAAGCCATAGCAGACTTGATTGATGCCAGCTCTAAACAGGCTGCGAAAAGTGCTCTGCGCTCATTGCAGGGAGAGTTCTCCCGCACAATAACCGCTTTGTCTGAGCAAATCATTCATCTTCGTATGTATGTAGAAGCGGCTATCGACTTTCCTGATGAAGAAATCGATTTTCTGTCAGATGGCAAAGTCGCCGGCGATCTGGCTGATATTGTTGAGTCTCTTGCAGAGGTACAGCAAAAAGCCAGACAAGGCTCGCTTTTAAGAGAAGGTATGCAGGTGGTTATTGCCGGTCGTCCGAACGCCGGCAAATCCAGCTTACTGAATGCGCTGGCGGGCCGTGAAAGCGCCATCGTGACAGACATCGCCGGTACTACCCGTGATGTCTTAAAAGAACATATCGACATTAACGGCATGCCGGTGCATATCATCGATACAGCCGGCTTACGGGAAAGTCCGGATAAAGTTGAACAGATCGGTATTGAGCGTGCGTGGAAAGCGATTGCAGAAGCAGACCGCGTGTTATTTGTCGTTGACAGTACAGACACCGCAGTGATCGACCCTTACGAGATCTGGCCTGAATTCATGGCACGGCTGCCTGAAAACATCCCCACGACAGTAATCCGCAATAAGGCCGATTTATCAGCAGAGACTGTGGGCATTCAGCAGCTCACCACACAACATGGCAACGTCAGCGTGATCGGCCTGTCTGCGAGCACCGGTGAAGGTGTGGAATTACTGCGTCAGCACCTTGCCGATACCATGGGTCTGGACACCACCACAGAAGGACAGTTCATTGCCCGCCGCCGTCACCTTGACGCACTGGCGCAGGCAGCAGAACATGTGGATAACGGCCAGCAACAATTGCTCTCACATCTGGCCGGAGAATTACTGGCCGAAGAGTTACGTCTTGCTCATCAGGCACTCACTGAAATTACCGGTGAATTCACTTCAGACGACTTACTGGGTCGTATTTTTTCTTCATTTTGTATCGGTAAATAACTATGTCTAAACATCTGTCAATCATCGTCGGATCTGTACTGGGTGCATCTGAATACGTTGCTGAAGCGCTGGAGCAGGTAGCGCAGTCTGCCGGATTCACTACCACACTGCAGTTCGAGCCGGATCTTGATGCACTTGAAAAAAAGGGGTCATGGTTAATTTGTACCTCAACACATGGAGCCGGCGAGCTTCCACAGAATATTCAGCCTTTTGCCAAGGCCCTGGAAGAAACCGATCTGAGTGGTATAGACGCTTGGGTCGTCGGCCTGGGCGACAGCAGCTATGACACCTTCTGTTATGGTGCCATGGAAATGGAAAAGCGCTTAACTGACGCCGGTGCAACGTTAACCGCGCCGCCTTTGCATATTGATGTACTTAACCATCCTATCCCTGAAGATGTAGCGGTAGAATGGTTTGAACAACAAGTTAAGCAATAACGTTTTATGTTTACCGAAGCAGAATATCACGCCCTCACCTCGCCGCTCTCTAACGACAGCAGAGTGTTATATTGCCTCGGTCTGAAGCCGACAGCAGATCTGAACGCCGGCCGTTCAGATGTCCTCAATTATAAGTTTCTTATCACCCTGTTAAACGGCAACGATCAACAGGAAGATGCCTATACCCGTGGCCAGCAAATCAATACGCTGCTCAGTGAACTGGATCAGGCCGGCCTTATCGCCCTTGAGGGAGAGGCAACCTTTGAGAGCTCTCTGAGCGGCCAGCACGTGTTGTTGCCACTGTGTCGTCACGAACAGGATGACTTTACCCATCTTCACAGACAATACACCGCAATCCACGGACGCTGGCGTCCTGACCCTGCGCTGTTTGAAGAAATGGCAAACCTTATCGGGCTTATCGATCGTGAATTCGGTGATGAAGATATTGGTGAATTTGTATCCTACTGGCTGGGCCGGCCGGATGCCGTTTTCAGCCACTTCCAGTGGACACAGAAATTTGCTTATGCCATCAAAAGAAAACGGATGACGACCGGCCATACCACAACCAAAAAAGTGGGAAGTCAAAGTGTACCCGTTGCAGCAGGCATAGAAGCAGACGATAATGCCAGAAAGCTGGTGGAAAAATACGCCTCACAAAAGAAGAGCTGAATGTCATGCAATCGTTAAAAGATAAGCTTAATCAGTTGGCCCGCGCCATGGGCAAACCGGAAGTTAAAGACGGTTTTACAGAATACGAAACGCTCAGAAAAGAGTATGAGCGTAAAGCGAATGAGGAAGTCCGCCAGTTACAGCAGGACAGTAAAAAACAACGCATCACAGATCTGCACGGCCGCTCTGATCTGAATCCCCGCTGGACCTTCGCAAATCTGATTGAAGACAGTGAAGACGTGATTGAAGCGGTCAGTATCGCCCAGTCATTTATTGCTGCGCACAGTGACAGAGAGTGGCGTCAGGCCGGTTCTCACATGATGTTATTCTACGGTGACTATGGCCGCGGAAAATCACACATCGCCGGGGCTATTGCCCACGAACTCATTGAGCAGTACGAGATAACGGTATTATACCGTCAGCTGTCCACACTGATGGAAATGCGTCATTTCTCCTTCGATTTCGGTTCACAGGATAATATAGGTCAGCGCTTCCGCGAAGCCCACCAGGAATTGCTGGATGTGGACTTGCTGATCCTTGATGAAGTCTGTGTGAATGAAAGTATGCTCAAAAAGAACCAGCAAAGCTGGCTCGGTAATCTGCTCAGACAACGTCTGGTGAACAAGAAAAACTGTATTTTGATCACCAACCACAATCTGACTGAACTCGAACTGGCGTTAGGTAAGTACTGTTTTGAGTCGATTAAAGAGTATGACACCTATAAGGTGCGTTTTTCCGGCCCCAGCCGCCGTGATGGTCTGGTTAATGATGAACAGCCTTCTGAGACGCAGCAGACACGTTATCAGCCCAATCAGGTACGCTGAGGCGAGCTGAACGGAACCGGGTTTTACAGGAAAAGCGTCATAATGACGCTTTTTTTTATTTCTTTTTACCTTCGGGTCACGAAACGAAACAGAAAAAAGGATCGTGGATAAGTGTGCGATCATGTGATCTTGTGGAAAAGATCTAATCACAGGAAGATCACCTTTCAAACACGCGTAAAACAGGGATTTATGCGATCATAAAGTGATCGTTGCCGACAAGTTATCCCCAATCGGATCACATCTTGATCACGCCTGTGGATAGGATCCTGTAAACCACTGTGCATAAGCTCTGATCACGAAAAGAATAACTTTTCTCAAGATTTCGATTGTGGATAATATACCTGGTTATGCACATGATCCCGGGCGGGTTATGATCGGCTCTGTACCGAACTTATTCTTTCCGTAAGATCATGATCTAAAGAACGAAAAAGCACTTACTCACAGATCTTCGCGATCCTAATAAATATAAAAATAAAGATCTTAAAAGAGATCTTATATTCTATAAGCCGGAAGCCTTTTCCGGCTCCAAAGTGAATTGCAGAAAATTTAACCATTTTAATCAGGCAATAAGTCAGCTAAAATACGCGCCCTTTTTCTGACGGCCCGTACAGCTAAAGAAATATACGATTAACTACATTCCCCGTGTTATGTGAGGTTCAACATGTTTTATCAGGAAGCATTCGATGTCATCGTTGTGGGTGGTGGTCATGCCGGCACCGAAGCAGCATTAGCATCTGCCCGTATGGGTGCAAAAACACTGTTATTGACACATAACATGGAAACCATCGGACAAATGTCCTGTAATCCTGCAATCGGCGGGATCGGAAAAGGCCATCTGGTTAAAGAGATCGATGCCTTAGGTGGTGCAATGGCACTGGCAATTGATCAGGGCGGGATCCAGTTCAGAACACTGAATTCAAGTAAAGGCCCTGCTGTGCGTGCAACCCGCGCCCAGGCTGACCGGACACTGTATCGTCAGGCTATCCGTAATGTGGTAGAAAACCAGCCAAATCTGTCGGTTTTCCAGCAAAGCTGTGATGACCTGATCGTAGAGAATGATCGCGTGGCCGGTGTGGTTACCCAGATGGGTCTTAAATTTAAAGCCAAAACGGTTGTCCTGACAGTGGGCACATTTCTTGGCGGTACCATTCACATTGGTCTTGAAAACTATCGTGGTGGCCGTGCCGGTGATCCGCCGTCACTGGCTCTGGCAGAACGTCTGCGTGCATTACCCTTCAGAGTGGAGCGTCTGAAAACCGGTACCCCTGCCCGTCTGGATGCCAGAACGCTGGATTTCAGCGTTATGCAGGCACAACCCGGCGACACCCCTGTACCGGTATTCTCGTTTATGGGTAACCGTGAAATGCATCCGCAGCAGATCAGCTGTTACATCACCCATACTAACGAAAAAACTCATGATATTATCCGTGGTGGTCTGGATCGCTCACCCATGTTTACCGGTGTCATTGAAGGTGTTGGCCCGCGTTACTGTCCGAGTATTGAAGATAAGATCACCCGTTTTGCTGATAAAGACTCTCACCAGATCTTCGTGGAGCCGGAAGGGCTTAACAGTATCGAGGTATATCCGAACGGTATTTCAACCAGTCTGCCCTTTGATGTTCAACAGGCGCTTATTCACTCGATCCGTGGATTTGAAAATGCTCATATCATCCGTCCTGGTTATGCCATCGAATATGATTTCTTTGATCCGCGGGATCTGAAGCAAACGCTGGAAACTAAATTTATCGGCGGACTTTTCTTTGCCGGACAAATTAACGGCACCACCGGTTACGAAGAAGCCGGCGCACAGGGACTGATGGCAGGGGCCAACGCAGCACTGCAGGTTCAACAGAAAGATCCGATGATTTTACGTCGCGATCAGGCTTATATGGGTGTACTGGTTGATGATCTTGCGACCATGGGAACCAAAGAACCTTACCGCATGTTTACCAGCCGTGCTGAATATCGTCTGCTGTTACGGGAAGATAACGCAGACAGTCGTCTGACAGCGCTAGGCCGTGAAATCGGACTGGTTGATGATGCACGCTGGGCAGCGTTTAACACGAAGATGGAAGCCGTTGAACTCGAGCTGCAACGTCTGCGCGGCCAGTGGGTGCATCCTGATCACAAAGCAGTGCCGGAGCTCAACACGTTGCTTAAAAATCCCGTGAGCCGTGAACACTCTTTTGAAGAGCTTATCCGGCGTCCGGAAATGTCCTATAACGCGCTGATGAACATTGACGGTATCGGGCCTGGTATTGACGACCCTGTTGCTGCTGAGCAAGTGGAAATTCAAATCAAGTATGCCGGTTATATCGCCCGTCAGCTGGATG
>NZ_CFHOXV010000034.1:42299-50360 GCF_984505615.1 Alteromonas sp.
GCAACGCCATGAAAATACGTTGCTGCCAATGGACTTCGATTACAGTAAAATATCCGGTCTTTCAAACGAAGTGGTGGCCAAGCTTACCGAAGCCAGACCGGAAACCATTGGTAAGGCATCGCGGATCTCGGGTATTACGCCGGCGGCTATTTCGTTGTTGCTGGTGTATCTGAAAAAGCATGGCATGTTACGTAAACAGGAATTAAAGACAGCGTGAGTAACGTCGATACTGTAAAACTCAATGAAATTTTGTTGCAGGGCTGCGAAAAGTTAGCGCTGGACATCACCACTGAACAGGCTGATAAGCTCACCGGATATGTTCAGCGTATCGACAAATGGAATAAAGCCTACAACCTTACCTCGGTGCGCGATCCTGAGCAGATGATGGTAAAACATATTCTTGACTCACTGGCCGTTACCCGGTTTGTCAGCGGTAAGCGGGTTATCGATGTGGGTACCGGACCGGGCCTGCCCGGCATGCCTCTGGCTATTATGTTGCCGGATATTGAATTCACGTTACTGGATAGTTTGGGCAAACGTGTCCGGTTTATGAAACAATGTGCATTCGAACTTGGTCTGACAAATGTCACTCCTGTGTACAGTCGCGTAGAAGAGCATGAACCTGCACAACCTTACGATATTGTGTTGAGCCGTGCTTTTGCGTCGTTGAAAGATATGTTGCACTGGTGCCAGCATCTGGTAGATTCATCAGGAGTCTTTTTTGCTCTGAAGGGACAATTTCCTCAAAGTGAGATAGACGAAGTAAGTGATCACTTCCAGATCGGGTCCGTAGAGGCGTTATCCGTGCCGGATCTGACCGGAGAGCGTCATTTAGTAACTATTCGAAAAGTTTGACGGGTGCACAGTGGCGAAGGTAATCGCAATAGCGAATCAAAAAGGTGGTGTGGGCAAAACAACCACAGCAGTGAATGTTGCGGCGTCTATGGCTGCGACCAAGCGTAAAGTGCTGCTTATCGATCTGGATCCTCAGGGCAATGCCACCATGGCCAGCGGTGTTGATAAATACGAAGCAGAATGCACGTGTTTTGAATTACTGATTGAAGAAAAGCCTGTTGATGAAGTCATCATCAAAAATACGTCAGGAAAATACGATCTTATTGCCGCAAACGGTGATGTCACGGCAGCTGAAATCAAACTGATGGAAATGTTTGCCCGTGAAGTCCGTCTGCGTAATTCACTCAAGCCGGTGATGGATTATTACGATTTTGTTTTTATTGACTGCCCGCCCTCACTTAACCAGCTTACCGTTAATGCGCTGGCTGCGGCTGATTCAGTACTGGTACCTATGCAGTGTGAATACTATGCCCTTGAAGGTTTAACAGCGCTGATGGATACCATTCAGAAACTGGCTTCGGTGGTAAACCCTGAATTGAAAATTGAGGGTGTACTGCGCACCATGTACGATCCCCGAAATCGTCTGGCCAATGATGTGTCTGAACAACTGAAACGTCATTTTGGTGAACAGGTTTACCGCACGGTCATTCCCCGCAACGTGAGACTGGCCGAAGCGCCCAGTTTCAGCATGCCCGCCATGTACTATGATAAATCATCGGCAGGCGCAAAAGCGTACCTGTCTCTGGCCGGTGAAATTCTTCGCCGCCGTGAGAAGACATTACAGCCCGCAAAAGCCAGTTAATCTGTTAAACTAGCCAAAAATCTGTTTGTCTTAATCGCTTGAGTCATTGAGGAATATATGTCTGCTAAGAAAAGAGGACTCGGTCGGGGCCTGGATGCATTGCTGGCGACCAGTCAGTCTTCCGCTGCCCGTCGTGAACAGGAAACTGACAGCACTGCGGCATCGCAAAGTGAATTGAGTAAGCTGCCGGTCGAATTTTTGAAGCCGGGGAAATATCAGCCCCGTAAAGACATGTCTCCCGAAGCGCTTGAAGAACTGGCGTCTTCTATCCGTTCCCAGGGCGTTATTCAACCGATTGTGGTGCGTACACTGGGCAAAGACCAGTACGAAATTATTGCCGGTGAACGACGCTGGCGGGCTGCCCAGCTTGCGCAACTCGACGTTGTGCCTTGTCTCATCAAAGACGTGCCGGATGAAGCGGCTGTGGCCATTGCACTGATTGAAAATATTCAGCGTGAAGATTTAAACGCCATGGAAGAGGCACAGGCCCTTGAGCGTCTAATGAACGAGTTTGAACTTACCCATGCACAAACCGCTGAGGCGGTGGGTAAATCCCGGGCGACGGTAACAAATTTACTGCGCCTGAATAACCTCAATGATGATGTCAAAACCTTGCTTGAGCACGGCGATATTGAAATGGGTCATGCCCGGGCGCTGCTCGGACTCACCGGCGGTCAGCAATCTGAAGTGGCTCAGGTCGTATCCGGAAAAGGTTTAACGGTAAGAGACACAGAAAAATTAGTACGCAAATGTCTGGAGCCGGCGAAGCCAAAACCGGAAAAAACCGTTGATCCGGATGTGCAAAGTCTGATGACCCGCCTGTCTGATAACCTTGGTGCGCCGGTCGTGATTGACCATAACGCTAAAGGAAAAGGTAAAATTACTATCAACTTCAATGATTTAGAACAGCTGGACGGTATCCTTTCTAAAATACACTAATCCACTTTACGGCCATAGTTAGCAAAATGTTAACGGTGGTCGTTATTCCCGCACTTTTCGCGTACAATGCGTTTCGTCCTGTTATTCGATAAGAAAATTTTCAGAATAACTTTCAAAACGCGATGTATGGTTGAAAATTATCGGTAAAACAGTATACTTCTGACGCTTTTTATTTGGGCTCAAATAAGCATAAAACAATGGTGAACAGAGATTTGGCAGGGGCCGGTAAAAAACTTGCCAGACATGCCTTGCAGATTCAGGTAATTGTCATGACTCTGCTGGTCATCATCAGCGCCTGGGCGATGTCCGTTGAAGTAGCGAAATCAGCTGCTATTGGCGCGTTAATCAGCATTCTGCCCAACGCGATTTTTGCGTTATTCGCATTTCGTTACTCCGGTGCCAGTAAAAATGAACTGGTAGTACGGAGCTTCAGCCAGGGAGCCAAACTGCGCCTGGTTTTAGCAGTTATTTTATTTGTGGTGGCTTTTAAATTTTTGCATGCGATACCCGAAGCGGTTTTTGCAGCATTCGCCGTCACAACTGTCAGCTATTGGCTGGCAATGTTTCGTCAACAAAAACGATAACAAAAAGACAGAGTGATACCTTGGTAGCAAGACCAGGGTCTTACAGACGAAACGCCGGAAAGTTTTTACACTTTAATTTTTTTAGGTTGAAACATGGCATCTGAGATTACAACACAAGAGTATATTCTCCACCATTTGACCAATGCCACCATGTGCGTCACAGACGACGGGGTGAAATTTAGTCACGGTGAAGAACTGCATAATGTCGCTGAAGTATGTGCTGAAGCGGGTTTCTGGGTTTGGAACATCGATACGATGGGCTGGTCTATCGGTCTGGGTATTCTGTTCCTGTGGTTATTCCGTAAAGTGGCTAAATCAGCTACTTCCGGCGTACCGGGCAAAACCCAGGCGTTTATCGAGCTGGTTGTTGAGTTCGTAAACGACAACGTTCGTGACACCTTCCACGGTAAAAATAATCTCATTGCGCCACTGTCACTGACCATCTTCGTCTGGGTGTTCCTGATGAACCTGATGGACTTGATTCCGGTAGACTTCCTGCCTTCAGCTGCAGGTCAGATTGCTAACGCAGCCACCGGTGTGGACCCGCATCATGTGTACATGAAAGTGGTACCTACCACCGACCTCAACATGACGCTGGCACTGGCGCTGGGCGTATTCTTCCTGATTATTTTCTACTCCATCAAAGTGAAAGGCATTGGTGGTTTCATGAAAGAGCTGACATTCCAGCCTTTCAATCACTGGGCTTTCATTCCGGTTAACTTCATTCTGGAATCTGTTACCCTGCTGGCACGTCCGTTCTCACTGGCGCTGCGACTGTTCGGTAACCTGTATGCCGGTGAATTGATCTTTATTCTTATTGCGACCCTGGGTGTATGGCAGCTGCCTCTGCACTTCCCATGGGCGGTATTCCATATTCTGGTAATCGTGCTTCAGGCCTTCATCTTTATGATGTTGACCATTGTATATCTGAGCCTGGCTCACGAAGACCATTAATGTAGTCCGGATCTTTTGCAATCCCTGGAAAAGAAAGCAAACGATTCAAACTGTTTTACTTTTACACTTTAACTTTAAATTTAACTTAAATCGGAGACGTACATGTTATACATCGCTGTTGCACTACTGATTGGTCTTGGTGCCCTGGGTACCGCTATTGGTTTCGGTCTGCTGGGTGGTAAATTCTTAGAATCTGCTGCTCGTCAACCAGAACTGGCTCCTCAACTGCAAGTTAAGATGTTTATCGTAGCGGGTCTTATCGACGCCATCGCAATGATCGGTGTTGGTATCGCGCTATACCTTCTGTTCGCTGTTGGTGCTTAATTTTTTAAACCCATTTTTTAGCGAACATATGAGGAGGAGCGGTCGTGAACATTAACGCCACTCTAATTGGTCAATTAATCGCGTTTATCGTATTCGTGTGGTTCTGCATGAAGTACGTATGGCCACCATTACTGGGCGCGATTGAAGAGCGTCAGAAGAAAATTGCCGATGGCCTTGAAGCTTCTGAACGCGCTGAAAAAGACCTGGAACTGGCTCAGCAGAAAGCTACTGACCAGTTGAAAGATGCGAAAGCGCAAGCAGCTGAAATTGTCGAGCAAGCCAAAAAGCGTGCTAGTCAACTTGAAGAAAGTGAAAAGCAAAAAGCTTACTCAGAGCGTGAGAAAATCATTGCTTCTGGTTATGCCGAAATTGAAGCTGAACGCAATCGTGCCAAGGAAGAATTACGCGCTCAGGTAGCAGCTTTAGCTGTTGCTGGTGCAGAACAAATTCTTCAACGTGAAATCGACGCAAACGCACAAAACGACATTGTTGAAAAACTTGTCGCTGAGCTATAAGAGGGAGATGAGCCATGTCTGAATTGACAACCGTTGCTCGTCCCTACGCTAAAGCTGCTTTCGATTTTGCTGTCGAACAAAACGCCGTTGCCAAATGGCAGGACATGCTGGTGTTTGCCGGCGAAGTTGCTGACAACGAAGACATGCATCAGTTAATGACTGGTGCTGTTGCCGCTGACCAACTCGCTGAGATTTTCATCAATGTGTGCGGTGAACAGATCGACGAACATGGTCAGAACTTCATTAAGGTTCTGGCTGAGAATAAACGTTTAGTTGCCCTGCCAGCCATTTCAGAGCTGTTTAATGCTTTGAAAGCGGATTACGACAAAGAAATTGAAGTCCAGCTGACTTCTGCTTCTGCATTGTCTGATGCGCAAACTGCTGAAATCAGTGCATCGTTAGAAAAACGTTTGGCACGTAAAGTGAAGCTTAATTGTAACGTGGACCCTGCCCTGGTTGCAGGCTTTGTAGTCAAAGCCGGTGATACAGTTATTGATGGTTCCGTGAAGTCGAAATTGAACCGTCTCGCAGACGCGTTGCAAGCATAACGGGGATAAGAGTATGCAACTTAATTCCACTGAAATTGCAGAACTGATCAAAAAGCGAATTGAACAGTTTAATGTAACCAGTGAAGCTCGCACCGAAGGGACTATCGTCGCAGTAACTGACGGTATTATCCGCATTCACGGCCTGGCCGATGTAATGCAAGGTGAAATGATTGAGCTTCCTGGTAGTCGCTACGCTATTGCACTGAACCTTGAACGAGATTCAGTTGGTGCAGTAGTTATGGGTCCGTATGCGGACCTGCAAGAAGGCACTAAAGTACAATCTACCGGCCGTATCCTTGAAGTACCTGTAGGCCCTGGCCTGCTGGGTCGTGTTGTAAACACCCTGGGTGAGCCTATTGATGGTAAAGGCGCTGTTGAAGCGGCAGGCTATGAGCCAGTAGAAAAAATCGCACCTGGCGTAATCGACCGTCAATCGGTTGATCAACCAGTACAAACTGGCTACAAGTCAGTTGATGCGATGATTCCTGTTGGTCGTGGTCAGCGTGAGCTTATCATCGGTGACCGTCAGTGTGGTAAAACAGCCATGGCTGTTGATGCCATCATTCAACAGAAAGATTCAGGCATTAAGTGTGTTTACGTAGCAGTTGGCCAGAAGGCTTCTACTATTGCTAACGTAGTACGCAAACTGGAAGAACACGGCGCGCTGGCTCACACCATCGTTGTTGCGGCTTCTGCTTCTGAATCTGCTGCTCTGCAGTACCTGGCACCTTACTCTGGTTGTACCATGGGTGAGTACTTCCGTGACCGTGGTGAAGATGCACTGATCGTATATGATGACCTGTCTAAGCAAGCTGTTGCTTACCGTCAGATCTCTCTGCTTCTGAAACGTCCTCCTGGTCGTGAAGCATACCCAGGTGACGTTTTCTACCTCCACAGCCGTCTGCTGGAGCGTGCAGCCCGTGTAAACGACAAGTACGTAGAGCGTTTCACTAACGGTGAAGTTAAAGGTCAAACGGGTTCACTGACGGCACTGCCTATCATTGAAACTCAGGCCGGTGACGTTTCAGCGTTCGTACCTACTAACGTTATCTCAATCACCGATGGTCAGATCTTCCTGGAAACTGACCTGTTTAACGCAGGTATCCGTCCTGCTGTTAACGCCGGTATCTCTGTATCACGTGTTGGTGGTGCTGCTCAGACCAAGATCATTAAGAAATTGGGTGGCGGTATCCGTCTTGCGCTTGCACAGTATCGTGAATTGGCTGCGTTCTCTCAGTTCGCATCTGACCTTGACGAAGCTACACGTGCACAGCTTGAACACGGTGAGCGTGTAACCGAACTGATGAAGCAGAAGCAATATGCGCCTCTGTCAATCGCTGATATGGGTGTGTCTCTGTACGCCGTTGAGAAAGGCTTCTTAAAAGATGTAGAACTGGGCAAAATCCTTGATTTTGAATCAGCCCTGCACGCTTACATGAACAGCGAACACGCTGAGCTGATGAAGTCTATCAATGCAACCGGCAACTACAACGACGATATTGATTCTCAGTTGAAAGACGCTTTAACGAAGTTCAAAGCAACTCAAACTTGGTAATCAATGGTGCTGGCTTTCGTAGTCAGCACAATTCGTTGAGTAATCGGAGAGATAATCATGGCCAGCGGTAAAGAGATTAAAGGTAAAATTGGGAGTATCAAAAATACTCAAAAGATTACCAGTGCGATGGAAATGGTTGCTGCGTCGAAAATGAAAAAGGCGCAGGAACGTATGGCTCATGGCCGTCCATACGCGCAAAGCATGCTAAAAGTGATTGGTCACATTGCTAACGGTAACCTTGAGTACCGTCACCCTTATCTTGAAGAGCGTGACGTGAAACGGGTTGGCTTTATCGTAATTTCTACTGACCGCGGATTATGCGGCGGCCTGAACACTAATGAGTTCAAGCTGGTCACCCAGAAAGCGAAAGCGTATCGCGATCAGGGTGTTGAAGTAGATTTTGCAGCGTTAGGTTCGAAGGCTTGTGCATTCTTTAACCGTTTTGGTGGTAAGCTACTTGCCGCAGAAACAGGTTTAGGTGATGCGCCTTCGGTAAGCGATGTAGTGGGTGTGGTACGCGTAATGTTACGCGCCTACGACGAAGGCACACTGGATAAGATTTATCTGGTGTACAACAACTTCGTTAACACCATGTCGCAAACGCCTGTGATGAATCAATTATTGCCTTTGCCAAAGTCAGAAGATGAGACACTGAAGCATCGTTGGGATTACATCTACGAGCCGGATCCAAAAGAAATTCTGGAATCCTTAATGGTTCGTTACATCGAATCCCAGGTATATCAGGGTGTTGTGGAAAACGCAGCGTCAGAACAAGCAGCACGTATGGTTGCAATGAAAGCGGCAACAGATAACGCCGGCAACCTTATCGATGATCTGCAACTGGTATACAACAAGGCCCGTCAGGCTGCAATCACACAGGAAATCAGTGAGATTGTATCCGGCGCCGCAGCGGTGTAGGCAAAGGTTTAGAAGAGATAACGAGGACTAATTATGAGTCAAGGTAAGGTCGTCCAAATCATTGGCG
>NZ_CFHOXV010000035.1:0-7400 GCF_984505615.1 Alteromonas sp.
TAGAGCTATCACAATGGCATCGATAAAAAATGGGTTTTCACACAGTCTGCGTACACAAGAGACTGTCAGATTTGATATAACTCTACCTGTGAAAGTGTCAGGTTAAGTGGCGACTAATCCACTTAAGGGGATACAAATAATTTTCGAGATAACATAGGCTTTAGTGGGTTAAAGCCTATGTTATCCTAAAAGCAATGGCGTTATCTTCTCACAAATAACGCCAGCTTAAAGCTTAAGCTAACCGGCCAGCTTTTTAGCCAGATTGGCTGGACACAGGTGCGTATACCGCTTAAGGGAAGCGAGATCCTTGTGACCAGTGATTGCAGAAACTTCCATCATGGCAAATCCCTTTTCAAAAAAGCGACTGGTAGCTTCATGACGAAGATCGTGAAAACGTAGATCTTTAATTTTTGCCCTTTCAGTCACTCGCCTGAACGCCTGACCAACTGAGTCTCCCCTTATTTGGAAAATCTTACCAGAGAGGTGACGGGGCTGCGACTTAATGACTTCCATTGCGCGTGGAGATAAAGGAACTGTTCTACTTTCGTTATTTTTGGTGTCCGCCAGAAAAACTGTCGAAGCTGTGAGGTCGACACATTCCCATTCTATTCCGATTATTTCACCACGGCGCATGCCTGTCTCGATGGCGAATTGAATAAGGTCGGAAATAGCTCCACCATATTCTTTTGCTGAATGAAGGAGAATTTGTTCCTCCCCTGGCTTTAACCTTCTGTCTCTGGCTTTGCCTTTGGCAGGCAAACTTACATTGTCTACCGGATTTCCTTTTGGCAGGTACATCTCCCACTCTGTCATGGCATGATTGATAAACCCTTTCAACATGTTAAGTTCCTTTCGTACGGTGTCGTTTTTGACTTTGCTTTTTTCCAGCCTGTATGCCTTATACTCTCTGATGGAACTGACAGTCAGATCGATAAGTTTGTATGAGTTAAAAACTTTTCCAAGCCTTTTAGTCATGTATCCGAGACTTTTCGCAGATTTCTTCTCGGAGAGCTTTTCTTCCCAGTATTTATTAAGTCCATCAGCCACCGGAAGCGCTTCTGCTTCTGAAGTACTCATAAAAATGGACGAATCCATTTTTGCTTCAATATCACGAGCCCATTTAATTGCATCTGCTTTTTTAGCAAAAGTTTTGCTTTGTGTGGGAAAACCTTTTCTCCGGCACTTCGCCTGCCACTTCCCGTTATCACGTTTTGTTATCGTTGCCATACATCCTCCTTGCGATAAGTAGAGCCAACGAGAACCATTCTGTGTGGATTGCTGAAAATGGTCAGAGGAAAAAAAGCCTCATTTTTTGCCCTTGACAAACATAAAAAAAATAAAGTTATTTTCGACGGCGGTTTTTTCATAAGAAACCTCGGAAATGAAAATGCAAAAAAGCACTCATAAGACTGAGTGTCCCAATTTTGTCCCAAGGATGATTGGAGAGGATGGCCCACCCGAGAGGATTCGAACCTCTGACCTATGCCTCCGGAGGGCATCGCTCTATCCAGCTGAGCTACGGGTGGCCTGTATTTAAAGGCTTGTAAAGTTACTGACTACTAACACGACTTGTCATTCCAGACATGTAATTAGCTTAACAACAACAAATTTTTCAGCACCCTTTTTGTTCTGACCTCTCCTTCCGGAGGGCAACGCTCTATCCAGCTGAGCTACGGGTGCGTAGAAGGGGGATTGAATGACAGTGGTTGTCTGCTCAATCGGGCGCTAATGATACTGATGCATGGCACCGGCTTCAACTGATTTATCCGTTATCGGGCATATTCGTTGTTTAAGAAGCCGGCCGTTGTATCTATTGCTGTTATCTTAACCAGCGCACGCACTTACACAGCAACCAGCTGAAGCTGCGTTTGGCGATGAATGCTGCATACTGGCCGCGGCTCATCCTGTATTGTTTTACCTTCTCCAGAATGGCTGCCCACTCTTGCACAATGGCTTCAGGGTAATACTGCTTCGCTTTAACCGCACCTTGCTGCTGCATATTGCGGATGCGGTGGGGGTCGTTTTTAAGTGCAACGAGTTTGGCTTTTAAATCGTCGTAATTGTTTATTACGACGGCCTGGGTATCGTTTTCAATTTCATCGACGTAAGCGGATTCCGGTGTACAAATTGGAATGGCACCGGTGATCCAGGCATTAAACAATTTGCTGGCGGGTTTGTTGATGTGTTTCTTGCCGGTGAAGTCTCTTGCGAATAACACACCGTCTACCTGACTGTAGTCCCGCCAGTTTGCCGGTGACGATTCCAGGTGCCATTTAAGGCCGTTTTCTTCCATAAACTGAAGCCAGTCGTCTGATTTCAGCTCCGGCGCAAGGTTCTCGGCCAGGCCAAAGTAGTAAATGTTCTCAAAGGTATTGCCACGGGCAGGATCTCTGGGCGTCATACCCGGTTGTGGCCAGTGGTGCACGAAATAGGTTTCACCGGTGGCGAACCGTTCCGGCCGCGGTATACCGGACATTTTGGTTTGCGCCATATTCTGACAAATATGCAACTGGGCAAATGGATGACGGCTCCAGTCGGCCTGTATACACACCAGCACCTGCTTACGGGTTGGAATTATGGAGTCCGGCAGGAATGCCCGGTGCGCAATAATCACGCCTTCTTCCGGCAGTGTGTGGGTAAGTTCACAGGGTACGCCGGCCAGTTGCAAACGGTTATAGGTTTGCAGACCCCAGCAATATTTGCCCAGCGAATAATCTTTCCATGTGAAGTCGGTCTGCGCGGGTAACTGAGCAGGTTTCTGATCTTCCGGTAAATAGAAATACACGTTCATTGTTTAGCTGATACCACATCGGTAAGTGTTAGCGCTGATGACTGCTTAGAGCTGTTCACCTGTTTCAGGCATCGGCATTCCCTGAACAGGAAACATAGCAACGAAGCCTTTGTATTTCAAGCATTCACGGCGCTATGCAGTATGCCGTAAAAGGCGGTAAATACGGCCTTTGTCATCTGCCGGTAACTTGTGAGTTTAAGCTAATTTGGGTAATGTCCCGTATAGCTTTACTTGCAACACCATTTTACAGGGATTTCTATGCGCCGATGGCAACACGCAGTACCAGCACTTCTTTTCTCCATATTGTTTTCAGGCATCACACAGGCAAACGCTGCTGACGGTGAATGTCTGGTAAAAGATGTGTCTGATTATCAGTGGCGTGTACGTCATCCTGCCGATTTGCCGGCCCGACTGGAACTGGCACCCGGCGCAATGGTGGAAGAATGCTTTACCATGAAAGGTGTAGGCAAATACCCGCTTACACTGACAGCCAGAGGCATTGCGATTTCAGTAAACGGGGCACCGGCTGTGAAAGATCAACCCGTTGAAGTAAAAGATGGTGACACTTTACGGGTCAGTCTGCAGGCTCCGGACAGATACAATACGATGTGGACGAACCGTCTGGAATTCAAAGAATCGGACAGTGAGCGCCGCCGTGGGATTTACCGCATTGTATGGATAACACAAACCGCCAATACGCCCAGAAAACCTGAAACCTGGTACGTGGGCCCTTCCCGTCAGTACCGTCAGCTGAAGGACATTCTCCCGCAACTTGCCGCAGGCGATACAATTTATCTGGATCCTGATGCCGAATATGAGCCGGTTGAGATAAAAAACATCTCCGGCACAGAAGCGCTCCCCATCCGGCTTATCGGTAACACAAAAAATGCCGGAGACAGACCAGTCTTCGCAGGCGGTACAGAGCGTTTCAACTGGACGCTGGCAGTGCGCCATTCTCATAACTGGACTATAGAAAACGTGGTCCTGCAGGACGGCGGGCTGTGTTTCCGGAATGAAGCCACGAATACCGTACTGAAGAATGTACTTATCCGCCGTTGCAGTACCGGTGTGCTGTCCACCGACCGTAATTCCGGCAATTTATCGATGATCAATGTGGAAGTTACGGAAAGCGGCGGTAAGAAGCCCGGCCGCTCCTGGGGACATGCTGTGTACGTAGCCAGCGATCAGCACAGCTTTCCGGGCAGCCAGTTTCTGTTGAAAGACAGCTTTCTGCACGACAACCGTGGCAACAGTGTGAAATCCCGTTTTGAAAACACACTGATTGAGAATAACTGGATTGAATCCGGTGAAGATCCTCAGGCGAAATATCTGGTAGAGCTTATCGGATACGATCAGAAATATGATTTCGCCGGCCAGCAATTTAAGGTAAAGGGCAACACAATGCTGATGCGCCCGCCGGGTCTGGGCAGCCGTACAGGCGGTGACGGTAACAGCGGCTCAAGAGGCGATACGCTGTACGAAAACAACCTGTTTTTGATAGATGAAGATTTTGGCCGCACCATTGTCAGAACCTTTCAGGGGCTGCACTCAGTAACGCTGCGCAATAATTCGATTGCCTTTATTGAAGATGAGAATGAGCCGGTACTGCTGACAGATGAAATTCCGGATGCAAACTGGGTAGAAGGCCACCCCGTGATCACCCTTGAGAACAATAACGTGACGGAAGATACCCGTCTGCTGAAGCGGGATGAAACCGGCGACGGTGACGACCGTTCTGCAGTGACCATTACCGGCAACCGGGAGTTGCCTCCTATTGTCACGACAATGGATAAAATCGAAGAATTACGGCCACAGGAAGGTGGCTACATTGAAATTAAATCGTTCTGACGCACATGAAAGGCGAGATACAGCAGCGCCTCAGCGGCGCTGTACAGTATCGATAATACGCTGTGCTATGGCTTGCGGCGTGAGCATATTGCGGTAGTAGTTCAGGTTCGCGTCACGCATTTTCTGCATGGCTTCAGGTGATTCCAGCAAGCTGGCTACCTGCTCAGTACATTCTTCTGCAGTGGTGTATTGCAGGTAATTCTGTTTATCCTGAATATCGCCGGGCAGACTGTAGTTAAACACTTCGCTGACAATGGGTTTGCCCAGAGCCACATATTCCGCAAATTTTGCGCCCAGGGACTCATGTAAGCCGGTTGAGGCAATGCACACGCCGGCCTGTTTTACTCTTTCCAGATAGTTTTGTTTAGAGGTATCGTTTGCAGCGATAACCAGATCCGGTGCAACCTTGCGGGCATATGCGTCATCCATCACCCCCACCAGCGCTCTGTCGCCAAAGCGTTCTTTCAGCTGGCGCACACAGGCGATACGCAGGGAATTAATTAAGCGCCGGTCTTCAGCCTCTGCTTCGCTGATTTCAAACTCTTTATCAAAATCCGGATCCCACAACCGCACATAAAACATCACGGTATTGCCGGCCGGATACGGATTATCAAACTGGGCAGCTCGGGGCATAAAGCTCATTTTGTTGGCCGTATCCACAGACTTGATAAACGTTTTCAGTTTATTGGATGCGCCGCTGTCAGAATAGGCCATGTACCGGCGGGTTGTGAGTACGGAGCGGACTGACGGATAGATTTCAAAATACAGCCCGAATGGCTCCAGCTTGTTCATTGCCGCCGCATCTTCAGGCTTCAGGGTACGCTTGAAGTAGACATCGCACTTATCATAGTCCTGCTGGCTGATTGCCGGCGAGTCGGCAGTATCGACAAACACTGAGCGGTTATCCACAGTAAATGACAACCCGCTTTTGTGATGACGCTGACAGTCGAACTGATAAACCAGCCTGATGTGTCCTTTTGCAGCCAGCGCTTCCATACCGGTGTAAACCTGCTGCAAATGTCGGGCATTGGATGCTAACGGAATAACAACGTGCGGCTTACTTGTACTCACAGTATTTCCTTATTGATGCAATCAGCGTTCACGGCATAGCGAATTACTTGCCGTGGATCACTTTATATTCTTCGTGCTGTATTCCGAATAAACCGGCAATGGTGCCTGCAGCAGAGCACAGGCGGAACAGCCCGTCCACCCGGGTTGTTTTATTATTGGTAACAACACCGGTAATGAGTTTCGCCAGTCCGCGAAGTACTCTGACACCACTTAATGCCACGCAGCGGAGTAAGGCAGTTTTGTATGATTCTTCAAATACGTGGGAACGGGTATAGCCGATCCCGGAACGGAAACCCCGCCGGCAGAACCACTTGACGGATGCCCGTGAAGCGGGAAATTCTTCCACCACCGGAGCATCGATATAAACACACTGATATCCCGCCTGCTTCGCCCGCAGGGCAAAGTGATAGTCACTGGCACCGGTCATGGCAAAACGGGCATCGAAACACGGCGTCAGGGCTTCGGTCATGCGCCGGCTCAACAACAAATTATTGGTGTAAAACACGTCAATGAACTGTCCGTGTTTGTACGGATTTTTACCGTAAATTAAATCGACAGCCCACTCCGGTGTGCCAGGCTCGCCCACAGAAATAACATGGCTGGTCACCACATCCACATTGAATTCACCCGCCGCACTGACCAGCCGGTTAAGCCAGTCGGGTTGTTGCGGCCATTCATCGTCATCAATGAACACCAGGTAATCGCCATTCATCTGATGGAACAGTTCCACGCAGCGGTTTCGGGCAAATACAATACCCTGCTGTTTTTCCACGTCGTATGACACCGGAATAGCCCCGTCCTGCTGACGGGAGATAACAACTTCCTTACTGCTCTCACTGGCATCGTTATCCACCACCAGAATACGTGGGTTGATGTCTTCATCGCACTTAAGCGCAAGTAGACCGTCCAGTAACCGCCCAAGCCATTCCGGGCGGCGACAGGTAATAACGGCAATGACCACATTTTTCATTTGCTGTTCCTGTTTCTGACCAGGTTAATGAGCTCCATGCTCTCTTTTCGGGCACACAGTAAAGACAGACCGGTATAAATCACACCACCGGTAAAGACCTGAATAATAAATACCAGCCAGGGAGTCATGGATTGCATCAGGTACTGCCCCAGCCACCAGGTAGCGGTAAGCATACATAAGCCAATCAAATGGGGCTTGTACACTGCGCCGATAAAACGCTTAAAGCGGATATTCAGGCAGCGGCACGAACGGTAGGATGCAATCATAAAGCTGATAAAGAATGAGAACAGCCACGACAATGCCATGCCTCCGCTGCCAAACTGTGCACCGATATAAAAGCCGGGGATCAGAATAGCGGCGAAGATGATGGTGTTGACGATGATCACATTCATTTTATTCAGTGATTTCAGCACCGGCCCGAACAGCTGTTCCAGGCTCCGCATTGGCATAGACAAACAATACAGGGTGATGATTATTGCAGCAGGCACCCACTTCTCGCCGAAGAATGCCGGTACCATGGTATTGGCGGTGGCCGCGACGCCCCAAAAGACGGGAACGAATAGCAAGGCACTCATGCGCTGACTTTTCAGGAAATAGTATTCAATCTGCGAAGCCTGGTCCTGAATCTTGGAATAAACCGGCAGCGCGACCTGCCTGAGCAGCGGCAGCACTTTTACCGCCGGCATCATCGCCAGCACGGCAGCGAACTGATAAAAACCA
>NZ_CFHOXV010000035.1:7410-50186 GCF_984505615.1 Alteromonas sp.
TTAAATACAAACCGGCGATGGCAATATCGAGATTGAAGATGCTGTAACCCACGGTGGCCTGTAGTGCCGCTTTCCATGAGAAATCGAGGATCCCTTTGATTTTGGATGTAAGTTTGCCGGGCCGTACCCATTTACCGGCACGGATGAGATAACCGGTTTGCCGCACCGTTTCCATCGCCAGAACACCAAACACGATTGACCAGTAACCCAGCCCGTACCATGCCATAAATACAGTGGAAAGCGCGCCGACAGACTCTGACGCTGCATCGACCATCGACAACTTCTTGAAGCGCATCTCCTTGTTGAGCATGGTGCCCGACATGAAACCTATCAGGGAAATCAGGAAAGTGAGGGATGACACGCGGATGACATCTTCCAGCCTGGGATCGTCGTACACACCGGCAAGAACCGGCGCCAGTAGCTGAAGTAACAGAAACAGTGAGGTGTGGGCGATAATGGTCAGTGTATAAAACTGTCCGAGAATGTCATCATCGACGTCTTTTTCCCGGATAAGCGCAGCAGCAATACCGTTTTTACTGAACGCCCACAGCAGTGATGTAAAGAACGACGATAAAGCGATAACAGCGTAATCTTCCGGAAACAGGAAACGCAGGGTGAAGATGGTGGTAAGCCAGCGCACACTCTGTCCGAGGATTTTACCGATAGCCACCCACTTCAGTGAATGCAGAACAATGTTTTTCATTATTTAGACGCTTTCCCTTCACCGGCGGATTGAAGAAAAACGCGGTAATATTGTTCAGCTGTCTCTTTCCAACTGAAAGAGCCGGCATGTTTGACAGCAGCTTCAATCGCCTGCTCTGAAACAGGATTCAGCATCAGTGATTCCATCGCTGACGACAGAGCAGAAACAGATGCCGGATCGACCAGCGTTGCGTAACTGGCGGCAACCTCTTCACAGGCGGTACCTGATGAAGTGATCACCGGGCAGCGCATGGCCATCGCTTCAATAATCGGGATCCCGAAGCCTTCGTAAACAGACGGGAAGACAAATGCGCCGGCACCGGCATACAGCGCAACCAGCTCTTCTGCCGACAAGCGCTTATTGATAATTTTAACCCCGGGTACATCGCAGGTACGGTCACCGGCCAGCTTTAAAATTAGCGGCCACTTGTTGTCTGCTTTGATTTTTTCGTACGCTTTAATAATACGGTCAACGTTCTTGCGGGACTCGTCGTTGGACACATGCAGAAAGTAAGGCGCAGTATTTTCAGCGGGGTTCTCAGGCGGCGTAAATACCGATAAATCCACGCCGTTGAGAATAACGTCGATTTTATCTGACGGAATATTCAGGGTGTCTTTTATTACCTTTTTAGAAAATTCTGACACGGTAACAATGCGGCTGTAGCGACCGGACGCCGCTTTCCACGCTTTTTTCTTACGACGGTTACTTTTATAGATTTCAAAGCGGTGACGCAAACCTTCACTGTAATGTTCCGGAAATACCAGCGGGCCCACACCGTGCAGAGTAATGATTAGCGGCTTTTCCAGCAGCGTCAGCCATTTCGGCGGTGCATGACCACCTCCTGCGCGGGGATCCCAGATAACATCAGCAGCGGATAACTGCGCAGGATCACCGGAACAAAAGTAAGACGCACCGAGCTCCGGCAAATACTGCACGATGTTGTCGATACAGACATTAAAGCTTTCCGGCAGCGTCTGCGGCCGGTACACGCCCACTGTGAACATTTACTACTTTACCTTTTAAAATCTTACTTTTTGCTTTTAACGAACTGTTCCAGCTTTTTAAGCGGCCAGCTGACTTTCCACCACAGTGATTCGTAGGCTTCAAGAAAATGACGGCGGAAGTACACTTCTTCTTTCTTCAGCGATAACAAATGTTCCACCAGCACGGGGGACAAATTGTCCAGATACGCCTGATACCGCGCACTGAGTGCGACCAGTTTATCATGATCTGTTTCCGGTGCAGTAAGTGCGTTATACACCTGCGAAGCAATATCAGACAGTTCACCTTCAGGTACGTTAACGCTTTTCTGATTACGCATTTTCTTGTCAACAAAACCCAGTTTCAGCGCATCCACATCGATGTTGAGTCCGGCAGCATCAGATACGGCCTTTGCCATCTCCTCAGGGCGCTCCAGTAACGTGTGATAGCTTAAGATATAGCGAGGCTTTCCCTGGCTGCAGAAGTAGCCGGTGAGAGTATAGTTTAGCCATAACATTAATGATTTATCGGCAGAGAAGCCGTCACGCTTTTTCAGCGAGCCGTATACTTCAAAGGGAGAGCGCACCATCAGCAGATAAAACGGTGACAACGCCATTTTATCGAACACCTGTTGCCAGAAAGGCAGCAGTAACGTGGTACGGGGATCTTTCATTCCCCAGCATGATTGTTTGCCGTAATCGCTTTCAAGCACCTTTACCGCTTCATCAAGCAAATGACTACCGTTTTCCGGTGGCGCGGTGTACATGTTCTGTGCAAGAGGATCGTCCCATGACCATAAGGCCTCATCAAGAAGCTTTTCGTTCATGTTGACCAGATACGAGTTCTCGTAAAACCCTTTCTCGTTTACCCCTTTTTGTGGCGCAAACAAAGCACTGCCCATGAAAACACCGAGTTCGGCAAGCATACCGGAGACAGCGGAAGTACCGCTGCGGTGCATTCCGATCACAATAACGGCTTTCTGTTCCATTTATACAACTCTCTTACGGAATGATTTCAGGGTGCGCAGCAAAGGCGGCGGCGTAACAGATAACAACAGCCCGGAAATGAGGTATTTCACCTGCCCGGGTTTTACTTTCCAGGCATTCAGATAACAGTGACCGGCATCCTGCGGGTGATTCTGATATAACAAATTATTGGCATAGTGCAGATAAATGCCGTACTCGGCTTGTTTACACAGTGCTTTTTCCTGCGCACTAACACCGTCCATAGCTGCAATTTTACGCACACAAACCAGATCAGCGATCAGCATTTTCTTTTCATTCAGAGAATAATTTTCTCCGTGAATGAAATAAATAG
This sequence comes from Alteromonas sp., assembly GCF_984505615.1. Classification (NCBI taxonomy): domain Bacteria; kingdom Pseudomonadati; phylum Pseudomonadota; class Gammaproteobacteria; order Alteromonadales; family Alteromonadaceae; genus Alteromonas; species Alteromonas sp. The sequence goes on from NZ_CFHOXV010000035.1 coordinate 10,412, forward strand.
CGAGAGGACGCTTTATTACGGCAAGATTAGAAACACGTGCCATACGCAGCCACACGTGGCGGTCATCCACACCATGCAATTCGCGGCTTTCATCGAAGCCACCAATTTCAAGAAACAGTGATTTACGGGCCATGGCGGTACAGCAGGAAATGAAATTCCGTTTCAGTAACGCTTCAAAACACTGTCCTTCGAATTCCGGCTTACTGACCGACACTTCGCCGTGTTTTCTCACTTCTACCCAGCTGTAAACCAGACCTGTTTCCGGATTATCAAAGGCCGGCAGTTGGTACTCCAGCTTTTCAGGTTTCCATTGGTCATCCTGGTCGCAAAAACCAATCACATCCCCTTCGGCCACGCTGATACCGTAATTACGTGCAGAGGCAACACCACCGTTCTGTTTAGCGTGATATTTCACCCGCGGATCGTGCAGATAGGTTTCGATCAGTGCTTTTGAGCCGTCGGTAGAGCCGTCATCAATAAGCAGTATTTCCAGGTTGGGATACGTTTGTGCCAGCAGGCTGTCTATGGTTAAGCCCAACGTTTTCTCACCGTTGTATACGGCAACAATGACACTGGCTTTCAAAGTACTCAATTTACCTCTCCCTGAATGCTTTAGTAGAAGTACGACAGCAAGCTTTTCAGCAGCAGGTACAACAGAATCAAACTGACAACACTGTATCCGATACCCCGCGCAATATCTTTACCCTGTAACGCCAGCGGCAACTTCGGATATTTATTACGCAAGCGGTAGAAAGACGCCGACACGATTGCCGCAAAAATGTAGAAGAACATGGCATAGCTGCGGCTGATGAAGAATGCCGTTACAGCAAAGCCGATAATTGACACCGCCATGTACAGGCTCAGCGTTTTCTCCTGGCGCAGGCTGTCTCCGGCTTCACCCGGAATATCCGGCATTCTGCGGATACGGAACAGCATGTAAAAGATGAAGATGAAAAACGCCATCCACAGCGTATACCCGATGATGCCAAGCTCGGACATGATGGTTACAAATGAGTTATGAGCAACCTTGGGGTGATACTCCAGAAAGCGGTTTTTACCAAACCCAAACAGAGGCCGGTATTTAACCATCTGGATCCCTTCGTACCAGGCAGTCAGACGGTCCATGGCACTGGCGTCTTTATCGTCAATTGACCGGAAAGACATCAAAGCAATAAATCCGGCAGGCACGCCCATTGCGGCCACCAGCATAGCTTTTACCTTGCCGAAGCGGATATAGAAGAAAGCAAAGAAAACAGCAAACGCGCCAATCATGGAGCCGCGGCTTCCGGTCCAGTAAACCCCGAGCAGTAACAGCGCAAACACACTTAAGGATGCCAGCTTGGCCAGTTTGCCTTTAGCCGTCACCAGAAAGTAAGCAGCAAAAGGAATGTTCATGACCAGGAACATCCCCATGTCGTTGGGATCGTTAAAGATACCGATATAACGAACCTGCTGAATTTCGTTAGCACTGTCGTACCGGTAAATGGCGCTTTCCGCCCAGCCCTGTCCCAGAGGATCTGCAAGCTGGCTCCATGCCTGATGAACCATCACAAGACACGCCACAAGCGATATCAGCATGATAATGCGTTGCCGCTTCAATGACACCAGAAAGCCAAGATACAGAATGAATGGAATAACGTTGGAGTTTACCCAGTCAATTACCGGCGTGAGATCACTTAAGAACCGCCCGGCGCGGAATTCAGACAACACCATGGAAAACAGCAGCAACACCAGCAAAGTACACTGGATATCCCATATTTTCGGTCTCAGGAAAAGCAGATAAGCAACGAATGTGGAGATCAGAATGGTACGCAGGATCGGGAATTCAACTTCCCAGAACGGCCATTCGTGAGGACGAATAAAAACCAGCGCCGTGTATAAACACAACAAAAAGAAACCAAACGGCGAGGTTGCCGCATCGTTAAGCGGCTTTAATTTATGCGCGGAGGGCGCTTTGGGTATGGCCTGCTGTTCGTTCATCGGTTCACACCTTGTGACGAACATCTGCCCCGTAAAGTGTGCCCACTTTCAGCATCCGTGCCATTCATCCAATAATTCATAACTTCCGTACCGGGTTATACAACATTTCGCGCTTAAAACACGCAGAATAAACAGTATTCAAGCGGTATTCAACTAACTCGGCGGTAACGCATTCGCACCACCGTATGCATTACGATATCTTCGCTTAAAGGATCGGAATTATTTCATCCGGACACGCACGACGTACTCAAAACCCTAAAGCTTCGGCTAACGTCTTCATGAATCTGGCGTTTTCATGACCGAAATCAGGTTAAAGAATATTTCACCCACTTTTTCCAGGTATTTGTGACCAAAATGTTGTCGGGGACTTTTTAACCGCTATAATCAGGCAATTACTGCTAATAAGACCGTTGCCGGAGACAGATGTGAAAGTAAAAGCATTGATAGCGATGACTGTTGCTTTGGGGCTCACCACCGCCCATGCACAGGAAATGACAGACGAAGCAATAAAAGAAAGAACAAAGCCTTACGGTGAACTGAACATCGCAGGTGCAGCGGCTGCAGGCGCCGGCGCATCTGCCGCCCGTTCCGGTGAGGATGTATACAATGGCGCGTGTGTAGCCTGCCATGGTTCAGGTGTTTTAGGCGCGCCGCGTTTGCACAATGCTGCAGACTGGCAACCCCGCCTGGATGAGCGTGGGCTGGACGGCGTATGGCAAAATGCTTTGAATGGCATTAACGCTATGCCACCCAAAGGTACCTGTGCCAATTGTAGTGATGACGAGATTAAAGCAGCCATCGAGTTCATGATCGAAGGCATTTAATTAACAAATACTTTACCCTGCACTCATAATAAGCTTTTTGGCTGCAGGGTATTAATCTTCATACACTTCCCCGCCAGTTCCTGACAAATTCCCTCAGATTAACGTCAATAAGTAGCATTTTTCATACAAATCGGTTAATTTATTAGCGGGCACTAAACAGAATAATAACCGGCTTATCAGGATGTCTTCAGAGTCAACGCAGTACGAGTTGTCAGAGGAAGAGCTTCGCGAACTCATACCGCAGCTGCAACAACTTACGGACAAGTACAAACGGTCTGAGCGAGTACAGAAAGCGCTTTTCGATATTGCCGAACTGGCAAGTTCCGTCAGCAATCTAAACCGCCTCTATCCGGCTATCCATGAAATCATTGGTGACTTCATGAATGCGGATAATTTCTTCGTTGCCTTCTACGAAAAAGACGCCAACCTCGTTAACTTCGTTTATTTTGTCGATGAATTCGACGAGCAGACTATCAGACAAATCCCGGCAGAATCGTTGATGGACGGGATCACCGGCCACATTCTGCGTACCGGCCGTCATGTATTCCTTGAAAAAGATAATCAGGAAGCCTTCACCCGTGAAACCGGAGTGAGCATTGTCGGTGCTGTTCCTCACCAGTTTCTCGGTGTACCACTCAAGCGTGGCTCTCAGGTTATTGGCGCAATGGTGGTGCAAACTTACGACGACACAATGTTCTATACAGATGAAGATCTGGAAGTGTTGTTGTTTGTCTCCCAGCACATTGTGAATGCGGTAGACCGGGTAAAAAGCCGCGAGCTCACTGAGCGCACAATCCGGGACAGAACGCGGCAACTTCGTAAAATCAATGATGAGTTACAGGAAGAAATTCTTGAGCGCCAGAAAATAGAGACCCTGCAACAGGCGTTGTATGAAATTTCAGAGTTGTCGGCGAACCTGGAAGGCGACATGGATGCCTTCTACGCCAGCATACACAAAATACTGGCCCGCCTGATCACTGCTCCTAACTGTTACATTGCCACGCTGGATGAAACCGGAGAATACCTCGACTTCCCCTACTTCAGCGATACCACCGAAGATACTATTGAACGCCGGCCGCTGGGACTGGGCTTATCGGAATTCGTTTTACGTACAGGCCAGACGGAGCTTATCAACCCGCCACGGGTCCTGGAACTGACTCAGGCAGGCGAACTGGATGTGGCAGCTGCCCAGCGAATGCTGAAAAGTGCGAACTCCTGGCTTGGTTCCCCGTTAGTGGTAGACGGAAAGATTTCCGGCGTTATAGGCATTCAGACCTACGGTAAGCTGGCTAAATACACGGCTAAAGATCTCGAACTGCTGCGCTTTGTCTCCCACCACATAGCAGCAGCAATAGGCAGAAAGCGGAATACCGACGCGATTCAGCAATACAATGCACTGCTTGAGGAAAAGGTCAGAGAACGTACCCGGGAACTTGATAAGATCAACTCCTTCCTGAAACAGCAGATTGAAGAACGAAAAGAAATAGAACTTAAACTGATCCATGACGCGCATCATGACAGTCTCACCGATTTACCTAACCGCACGATGTTCACCAGCCGGCTTGAGCTGGCTGTTGCCAACAAGCAGCGCTACCCGGAAAACCTGTTTGCAGTACTGTTTATCGACTTAGATCGCTTCAAAACCATTAATGATACCCTCGGGCATCATGCCGGCGATGAGTTCCTTATCGAAGTCAGCCGCCGTATTGCTTTGTGTATCCGCGGACACGATCTGCTTGCCCGCCTTGGCGGTGATGAATTTGTGGTATTGCTGGATAACTTTGAAGATGCTGCCGCTGCTGAAGACGTCGCAACCCGTATCATTGATGCGATTTCTAAACCTTTCCTTCTTGATGGCAAGGAGATGTATTCCGGCGCAAGCGTGGGAATAGCTCATCTTGAGTCATACTACCGCGCCGCTGATGAAGTGCTGCGGGATGCAGATGCAGCTATGTACCAGGCCAAAACGCTGGGACGCGGCCGTTTTGTGATGTTCGATAAATCCATGCGCGACCGCCTGATTGAGGAACTTGAGCTGGAAAACGAGTTCCGTCTTGCTCTGCGTCAGGAGGAGTTCGACTGTTATCTGCAACCGGTGATGGATTTGCGGAACGACAGCGCGTTTTATCATGAACTTTACGTGCGTTGGGAACATTCAAGACACGGTAAAGTTAACCGTAAGCATTTCCGGGAAGTGGCAGAGCAAAGCGGCCTGACACTCGACCTTGATTTATTCCAGCTCCGTAAAGCCTGTGAATTGCTAAACAATGAAACGGAAGCACCTGCCGGCATCGAAAAGATTGCAGTGAATGTATCGATTAATCATCTGCTTCAGGCATCACTGGTCACAAAAATTCTGCAGTTAGTAGAAGAATACAAGGTATCCCCTGAACGGCTGGTGTTTGAGTTTGATGAAAACGATTTAAACCGGCGTTCCCAGTTTATCCTGCCTGCGATTAAGAAACTGAAACGGGCCGGCATCACCCTGGTGCTGGATAACTTTGGTAGTGGTCTGGCATCATTGAGCTACCTGTTTGCCTACCCTTTCGACTACATCAAAATTGACCACAGATTCGTGAAATCACTTCCCCGCTCACAACGGAACCTGAAGCTGATCCAGTCGGTTATGCTGATTTCAGAACATCTGAAATTCGACGTTATCGCTGAAGGCGTCGACGCCAGAGCCCAGCTTAAAGCCTTAAATGAAATTGATTGTCACTATGCCCAGGGCAAAATACTTTCAACTCCGGAACCGGTGGCAAGACAGAAACGCGCGTAACAACGCGCTTTAATTCTTCCCTAACATGGCTTTTAAGCTGGCGAGTCCGGCTTCGTTGGTCTTTTTGCGCTGCTCTGCTGAGGGTTTCACTTTCTTTTCTTCCCACACAACATCATCTACAGGCAGTTCGTAGAGGAAGCGGCTGGGTTCAGGGTTGATAACTTCACCGAACTGTCTGCGCTCTTTCGCCAGACTGAAGATAAGTTCACGCTGGGCACGGGTGATCCCTACATAAGCCAGACGCCGTTCTTCTTCCACGTTATCTTCATCAATACTGCTCTGGTGAGGCAGTAAGCCTTCTTCCATTCCCACCAGAAACACAACCGGAAACTCCAGACCTTTTGAGGCGTGCAATGTCATCAGCTGCACCTGGTCGGCTTCGCCGTCTTCCTCGCCCCGCTCCATCATGTCGCGCAAAATAAGGCGGTTCACCACTTCCTGCATGGTCATCGGTGTATCTAAATCAGACCCTTCCAGCATATCAGTCACCCAGCCAAACAGGGTACTGACGTTCGCCATGGCCATTTCAGCCGCTTTGGGACTGGGGCTGTGCTCATACAGAAACTCTTCGTACTGCATGGAGCGGATCATATCCCTTAATACCGCTTTGCTGTCGCCGCGCACAACGTTGTCTGAGGTTTCCACCACCCACCGTCCAAACCCGGCAACACGCTGATAAGCCGATTCACCTAATACGCCGGAAAGGCCTGAGTGTGTGGTAGCAGCAAATAGCGAAATACCGACCTGATTAGCGAAATTTCCCAGCTTCTCAAGAGTTGCACGGCCAATTCCCCGGTTCGGTGTGTTAACAACACGCAGGAAGGCGTTATCGTCATCCTGATTTACCAGCAAACGCAGATAGGCCATGATGTCTTTTACTTCAGTTCTGCCGAAGAACGACATGCCACCGTTGATACGGTACGGAATACGGTTGCTCATCAGCAGCTTTTCGAACAGACGGCTCTGGTGATTACCACGGTACAAAATCGCGTAGTCCTTGTACTGGGTGCGGTTCATAAACTTATGCGCAATCAGTTCGGCGACGACTCTTTCCGCTTCGTGTTCTTCGTTCTTGGCCGAAAGAACACGCAAGGGTTCACCGTAGCCCATCTCAGAGAAAAGGGTTTTATCAAACAGGTGCGGATTGTTCTGAATAAGAATGTTGGCGCAGTGCAGGATCCGGCCTGAAGACCGGTAATTTTGTTGCAGCTTTATCACATTCAGTTTCGGGAAATCCTCTTGCAGCAAATGCAGGTTCTGCGGGCGCGCACCACGCCAGGAATATATCGACTGGTCGTCGTCACCTACCACAGTAAACCTTGCCCGCTCTCCCACCAGCAGTTTAACCAGTTCATACTGACTGGTGTTGGTATCCTGATATTCGTCCACCAGCAAATAGCGGATTTTACTTTGCCACTTCAACCTGACCTGCTCATTGGTTTTAAGCAGTAAGGTAGGCAGCAGGATAAGATCATCAAAATCCAGCGCGTTATAAGCCCGCAGGTGATTCTGATAATGGCGGTAAGCTTCTGCAAATTCCCGTTCACCGGCACTGGTGGCTTTTTTCGCCAGCGCATCGGGTAATAACAGGTCATTCTTCCAGTTTGAAATACAGCTTTGCAGCAACTGAAGTTGATCTTTGTCGCCGTCGATAGTGTCTTCGGTCAGGTCATTCAGTAGCGCTGTGGAATCTTTATCGTCAAATAATGAAAAGCCGGGTTTTAGCCCAAGCTCTTTGACATGAGCCTTGATGATGGTCAGGCCCAGGGTGTGGAACGTACACACTTTCAGGCCTCTGGCCTCCTGCTTGCCAAGAGTCTGCCCTACCCGCTCTTTCATTTCCCGCGCAGCCTTATTGGTAAAGGTCACAGCGGCAATTTGCCGCGCCGGCAAATCACATTCCCTCACCAGGTGAGCTATTTTATTGGTGATTACGCGCGTCTTTCCGCTTCCGGCACCAGCCAGTACCAGACAAGGTCCGGAGACGTACGTCACAGCAGATTGTTGTGCATCATTTAACTTCATAATGAAAAGGAGCGAGCTAACGGTTTGAGAGAATGACGGTTTTTTAATTGCATGTGCGCGGCATCTAATTAGAATACGAAACACATAGTCGCGATGACGCGCATTATAAAGGAAATAGTATGCTTGATCCGAAAAAACTCGAAGAAATCGCCAAACAAATTTCAGACGCGGTACCACCCGGGGTACGCAATATGGCCGAAGGAGCCGAGGCACGGGTGAAGCAGGTATTGCAGGCCCAGTTAAGCAAACTGGACCTTGTTACGCGGGAAGAATTTGATATTCAAAGCCAGGTACTGATCCGTACCCGTGAAAAACTGGAAGCCCTGGAAGCCCGTCTGGCTAAGCTTGAAGAAGACAACACGCCGGACGCTTAAGTGCTCCGGCGTTGCAACACGTGCCTTAACGCTACAATGCGTTAAGGCCTATTCTGTCGACCATTAACCCCACAGCAAACACTAAACCGACATAGTGATTGTCCAGAAACGCTTTAAAGCAGGCCATCCGCCCGCGATCCCGTGTTTCGTAAGACTGAATAGCAAATAAAACGGCACAGGCCACCAGCGCCACGTACACTGGCCAGCCGTAATTCAGTGAAACCGCAATACTTCCCAGAACACCCAACGTGAACAGTTGCAGTAAGCCAATGATCAGGCGGTCGTTTTTACCAAATAAAATAGCAGACGATTTAATGCCTACAATCAAATCATCATCGCGGTCGACCATGGCATAGTAAGTATCGTAAGCGATGGTCCATGCCAGATTAGCAATAAACAGCAGCCAGCCTTCAACGGGCACATACCCCAGTGTGGCCGCAAAGACCATGGGGATCCCCCATCCGAATGCCGCACCCAGCACAGCTTGCGGCATATGGGTGTAGCGCTTCATAAACGGATAACTGGCAGCAAGTAACAGGGCAACGACTGACAGTGCAATGGTTTGCCAGTTAAGCAGCAAAACCAGTAAAAACGAGATCCCGACCAGCAAAGCAAACAGCTGCAAGGCTTCTTTTTCAGTTACTGTGCCCGCCACCAGCGGACGCTGATTGGTGCGCTTTACACTGCCATCTACTTTTCTGTCTGCGTAGTCGTTGATGATACAGCCGGCAGAACGCATCAATATCACGCCGGCGATGAATATAAGCGAGAGCCCCAAATCCGGCAGGCCACCGGCTGCGATAACCAGCGCCCAGATAGTGGGCCACAGCAGTAAATAAATACCGATGGGTTTGTCCATACGGGTCAGTTGCATGTACGCCCGCCAGTTACTAAAAGACAATTCAAGTGACATGTTTAACGTTCCGTTTGATAAACAGGTGATGCAGGTAAGAACAATTCAGCGACCAGCAGGGCGTGCTGCCGGTAATGAAAGCAGGAGCGCCGGCCAAGAAGCGTGACACCGGTATCGCCGGCGAAAGATGAATTATTCACTTTACATAACTCAAAGGCGCCGCGTTCGAAGCGGTCATCATTAAATAAACGCTTACCCAGAGGCTGACTGCCAAGCTGATTAAATTCAGTTTCCATCAGCGCCAGCGGAATTACCGAGCGGGCGAATACCCAGGGCGTGCCGCCATTCTGCAGCAGGACTTCACGAACAATGTATTTACCGTCGCCATCTGGTGGCGCCACAGCACTGAGACAAGATAATTCAGCATCATGGAGCGGCGCATTGCCTTCCCCCACCAGTGCCAGAGAAAATTTGTCTGTAAGGGATTCTATCCGGTCGGTCAGTGAACCGGTGTCCAGCAACCAGGAACGGGCACGGACCGGCAAAGCCTGAGCAGCACTGGCAGCTTCCCAGGCAACATCAAGACCGGCGGGAAAGGTTAAATCTAATTCCAAAGACTAATACACCATTGAAGATAACGGTCCTATCTTAGCATTGGTATAGCACTGAGCCCAAAGTCCTGTGCAAAGATACCCTATATTGCGGTGTTTATTTCGCGGCGTTTGCTAAACTACACTCATACTTGTAACGCGTTAACTGACTGAAATTCTGTATAGCCTATGAAAATGTTATCTCTTCGTGTATTCGCTGCGTTGTCATTACTTTGTAGCCTGCTGAGCTTTTCAAGCCATGCCCAGGATGCTCCGAACTACGGGTATTTGAGCCTGGAGCCGGACATCATCACTAATTACATTGGTCCTTCTGCGAAAAAGCTTGGCTATGTGCGGGTCACGGTAGAATTGATGATAGACAGTGTGGATGTACTCGATATTGCAGAGCATCACCTGCCACTATTGCGTGCGACAGCCATCGAGATATTTGGTCAGCAACCGGAAGATAAAGTGAAATCGCTCACCGGACGGGAAGACATCCGGCTGGCAATCTTAAAGGCGCTGCAGGATCACATGCGTAAAGAGACCGGCGCCAGCATTGTAAAAGACGTCATCTTTACCAAGTATCTGTATCACAGCTGAGCGGGTTTGCGGCGGCCTGAGCCCAGTGCCAGTAACGCCGCCATCAAACAACCGCTGATGAGGCCGACAGTATGAGCCGTGTTGGCCATGTTCACCCACAGCACATCAGCATAGCCCAGTACCAGCCACACCAGCATAAAGCCAACAATGGCTTTGGGAATAGATAATCCCCAGGATGGTCTCAGCCAGCCAATCCACCATACGAATCCGAGTACGGCATAAACCACACCGGACAAACCGCCGAAGGCAGGACCACTTACCACAGCCTGCGCGAGATTTGATGCTATCGCGGAGACCACAAAAACCAGCAGTAACATGGAGAAACCAAAGGTGCGTTCAATCTGCGCGCCCAGCATACTCCACCACAACAGATTAAAAATAAAATGTAATGCAGAGAAATGTATGAATGCAGGGGTAATCAGGCGCCAGTACTCATGGGTTTGCAGCAACTGCCCCACAGGCTGCATTTTCAGGTACTGACTGACAGTGCCGAAGAAGCCGAGCCAGGATAAGGCATAAACCAGTGTACAGATGAACAGAACGGAGGCTGCAAACGGCGCAGTTTTCGCCCACGACAACAAATTGCCGATGCTGAGATTACCGGACTTCGAAGGATGTAATGCCACGTGCTCACCGTTTTCCCAGGCAGCCTGCTGATATTTAGGATGGCCTGGCTGACGGATGAACTCTTCGCAAATTGCAGTCGCACGGCTAATGTCTCCGCCATCAGCGAGTACAATAATGTACTCACCCTCTTTTTCAGAATCTGCAACCTGAGAAGGTAACTGCTGGCTGGTCAGATAATTCGCCAGCAGATGAGCGTAACTTTCATTGGTAATAGCAATTAACGGTGTACTCACGTTTATGCTGTCACCACATCCTGAGAGAGCTTCCACGCTTCAAAGCCGCCGTCCATGCTGTACACGGAATCGTAGCCCTGCTGCGCGATGACGTTAGCCGCCTGCTGGCTGCTGACGCCGTGATAGCACACCACCAGCACGGGTTTGTCTTTGGCAGTGTTTGTCAGAAATTCAGCGAAATTGTCGTTACTGAGGTGAAGTGCATCAGGCATGTGCCCCGTTGCAAAAGATTGCGGATCACGAATATCGACAACCGCAAACTCGCCGAGTCTGGCTGCTGCATCCTGTACGCTGATATGCTGATATGCTGACATTGTTGATAACTACCAGTTAAGAATAACTTTTCCGGACTGCCCCGACCCCATGGTATCGAACCCTTTCTGAAAATCGTCGATACTGTACTGATGGGTAATAACAGGAGAAATATCCAGACCACTTTGTAACAGACTGGCCATCTTGTACCAGGTTTCAAACATTTCACGGCCGTAAATACCCTTAATGGTTAAGCCTTTGAAAATCACCTGATTCCAGTCTACCGCCACATCAGTTGGCGGAATCCCCAGCATAGCAACCTTTCCGCCATTATTCATCTTATCTAACATGTCACGGAAAGCAGCAGGGACACCGGACATCTCAAGGCCCACATCGAAGCCTTCGGTCATGCCCAGTTCGTTCATGACATCTTTTAATGAGGTGGTACCCACGTTGACCGCACGGGTTGCACCCATTTTTTCGGCCAGTTCAAGACGGTACGGATTTAAGTCTGTGATCACCACATGACGTGCACCAACATGCTTCGCGACTGCCGCAGCCATAATACCGATAGGACCGGCACCGGTAATCAGCACATCTTCACCGACCAGATCAAAGGACAATGCAGTATGTACAGCGTTACCGAACGGGTCGAAGATTGACGCCATATCATCGCTGATATTGTCAGGAATGCGGAATGCGTTGAACGCCGGAATCACCAGATATTCTGCAAAAGCACCGGCCCGGTTAACACCAACCCCTTCGGTATTCCGGCACAGATGACGACGCCCGGCACGGCAGTTACGGCAATGCCCGCAGGTGATATGGCCTTCACCGGACACTCTGTCACCAATTTTGAAACCGGCCACTTCCTGGCCCATGCCCACAACTTCACCCACATACTCATGACCAACGACCATGGGTACAGGGATGGTTTTCTGAGACCACTCATCCCAGTTATAAATATGCATGTCGGTACCGCAGATAGCGGTTTTACGGATTTTGATCAGCAGATCGTTGTGACCCACTTCCGGCTCTGCCGTGTCCTGCATCCAGATCCCGGGTTCGCGGTGCGCTTTTACCAGTGACTTCATCAGATAACTCCTAACTCTTTACCCACTTCGATAAACGCATCGACAGCTTTATCTACATGCTCAATGGTGTGACCGGCTGACATTTGTGTGCGGATGCGGGCCTGACCTTTCGGTACGACGGGATAAGAGAAGCCCACAACATAAATACCTTTCGCCAGCATTTTTTCGGCCATTTCACTGGCCAGACGGGCATCACCTAACATAACCGGAATGATGGCGTGATCTTTACCCGCCAGAGTAAAGCCCGCGTCTTCCATGCGCGTACGGAAATGCACGGCGTTCTTCCACAGTTGCTCACGCAGTGCATGACCGTCAGCCATCATATCGAACACTTTCAGTGAGGCAGATACGATGGGAGGCGCAACGGAATTAGAAAACAGGTACGGACGTGAGCGCTGACGTAACCATTCAACAATTTCTTTCTTGCCGGAGGTGTAACCGCCCGATGCTCCGCCAAGGGCTTTACCCAGCGTGCCGGTAATGATGTCAACGCGGCCAATTACGTCACAGTATTCGTGGCTGCCACGGCCATTTTCACCGAGAAAACCGGTAGCGTGACAGTCATCAACCATCACCATCGCATCGTATTTGTCTGCAAGATCGCACACGCCTTTCAGGTTGGCGATAACGCCGTCCATGGAAAACACACCGTCGGTGGCGATAATTTTAAACCGTGCGCCATCAGCAACGGCCTGCTTCAGTTGCGCTTCGAGTGCGTCCATATCGTTATTCGCATAGCGGTAACGTTTTGCTTTGGATAAGCGCACACCGTCAATGATGCTGGCGTGATTCAGTGCATCAGAAATGATCGCATCTTCCGGCCCGAGTAAAGTTTCGAATAAGCCGCCATTGGCATCAAAACAGGACGGGTACAAAATGGTGTCTTCGGTACCCAGAAAATCGCTGATTTTCCCTTCCAGTTGTTTGTGAATATCCTGCGTACCGCAGATAAAGCGTACCGACGCCATGCCAAATCCATGACTGTCCAGGCCTTCTTTGGCTGCCGATACCAGATCCGGATGATTGGCCAGACCTAAATAATTGTTCGCGCAAAAGTTAATGACTTCACTGCCATCGTCGACGGCAATGTCAGCTTGCTGCTGTGAAGTAATAACCCGCTCATTTTTGTACAGACCTTCTTGTTTTACTTCTTCTATCTGCTCACGCAAATGCGTGATAAATGACTGTGACATGTTTCTCTCCGTCGTCGAAAACACGTATTCTAATGGTTGGGTATTGATGGGTACAGCCTTGCTGTATCAAGGGTTCAAACCTGCAGACGGGGAGTGTAAATTTTTTCGCACACCTTTGCCCGGCATTTGCGGATTATTTCTGAGATCAAAACTCAAACTGATGCTGAGAACTGCCGGCGTTGCGTTTATCCACATTTTGCCAGCAGCCGTCTTTGACGTTTTTCTCCAGCCGCTCCCAGAGTTGCGCTTCAGGAATGGGCGGGCTGATTAAATAACCCTGGGCCTGATGACAGTAAAACTCTCCCAGTTTGCCCAGTTGTTCCGGCGTTTCCACCCCTTCAGCTATCACGGTTCTTCCCAGACTTCTGACGAGGGCGATGGTAGATTCCACAATATTGGCATCTTCCGGATTATCCAGCATGCCACTGATAAAAGACTGATCGATCTTTACGTAATCTACAGGCAGGGATTTCAGGTAACTCAACGACGAATAACCGGTGCCGAAGTCATCGATAGCCACCAGACACCCCATATCCTGCAAGGCTTTGCACACATCAATGGCGGAATCCATATCAGACACCAGCGCGGTTTCTGTCAGCTCCAGCTCCACTTTATCCGGAGCCAGTTCATAGAGCGCCAGTTGCTGGGCCAGAAAATTGGGCAGTGTGATATCTGAAAACTGTGCAGCAGAGATATTAATTGCCATTTTCAGTTCACTGTAACCGCTTATATTCAGCTCATTAAGAATACGCAGAGAACGGGTGAGTACCCAGTAATCCAGTTCCAGCATAAACGGCGTATTTTCCAGCATGGGAATGAATTCTCCCGGGGAAATATATCCTTTTACCGGATGATACCAGCGGATAAGTGCTTCAAAACCCTCCAGCCGGAAAGTATCAATACTGATTTGCGGCTGCAATGCCAGACTGAACTGGTTCTCTCTGAGCGCTACACGGGCTTCCCGTTCAAGTTCTACTTTACGCATGACCTTAATATTCATCGATGCATCGTAAAGTTTGAAAGAGGCACCTTTCAATGCTTTGGCTTCATACATGGCAATGTCAGCATGCCGCAACAGCTCCATCGCCGTTGTTTCGGGCTGATTAGTGATGGCAACACCGATACTGGTAGAAACGTAAAACGGCAGGGAATCTACTTGAATAGGCCGCGAAAACACGTTAATCACTGATTTCGCCACCGCTTCCACTTCGCTTTTATCACGAACTTTGCTGAGTAAAATAACAAACTCATCTCCGCCAAAGCGCCCGACCAGGTCGTGTTCTCCCACAGCATTGGCTATACGTTCAGAAGCAGCATGAATTAATTTGTCGCCGACATCATGGCCGTGACTGTCATTGACCTTTTTAAAATCATCCAGGTCGAGAAATAACACCGCTGCCAGCCCCTGATCACGGGTGGCGTTCACAATGTGTTTTTCAATCTGAAAGGTCATCATTGTGCGGTTTGGCAGGCCTGTCAGGCCATCAAACATGGCCATGTTTTCAAGCTGGGCGTTCGACGCTGCAATCTTTGAATCCTGCTCTTCCAGCCGTTCAGCAAGGTTATGCGCCGTTTCTTCCAGCAAATCGAGTTCATCAGGGAACAGCTTGTCTTTCCATTGACGGCGAAAACTACTGCCATGGGAAAACTCCTGATACCTGTGTTCTGCCAGTAACGGGAGCCGCTCCACCAGCTGAAGCAACTTGGTTTTATATTGGTGGATCAGTAACAGCAGCAAAATAGTAAAGAGAAAGAAAAGTGTGATGGCGGTACCGATAACCATGTTCTGGTAGGCGTTCACCGACTCAACAACCGCCGTAATATCGCGGATAAACAGAATGTAGTAATCCTGTTCAGACATAGGCAGTAAGCTCACCAGCAAGCGCTTCTTATCCTGTTTGACCAGCACGCCCCGTTCAACCATCCCTTCAGTGGTGGCATCAGAAGGTGTCGCCGCCAGTACAGTATTGACGATTTGTTGATTCTGATTCGACAGCTGACTGACAATTTTTAAATCAATATTGTCAGCGCTGTATCCTTCGTAACGCACAATGGCAATTTTATAAGCGCTGGAGAACTGGGAAAGTGCAGCCAGAAGTTCACCGAAGCTGGAACTGAGCACCAGCACCGCGATTTGTTGATCTTCTATCATGATGGGCGCGGTCACGTAGCGGTAACACATTTCACGACAATCAAACCGGTTCTGCGGGCGAATTTGATCCCGGGTATGTTGTTCCATCTCCGGTATGAACACGGGCATCTTTTCACGGTTACCCGTTATCAGCTCACCGTCTGCATTGAACAGCCACATGTCACTGATTTGCAGGCTGACATTCAGCGCATCCTCGGACTCCTTCAAAGCATTAAGTAATTCCTGCTCTGACAAGGTTTCGGTATGGCCCCAGCGGGAGAATGTTTCCACCCAGACCAGCAGCCTTACGGTAAACAATTCGTCCATCCATGCCATCTGACGCTGGTTTTTAAGCTGGAAGTCTTTGTGCTGCTGCTCGATATTGCTTTGCGACTGCGCAATCAGCATAACCGCGATAGCGACTGTTACGGTAAGCATCATTGCAACAACAATGCTCAGTAATTTGGTGGTAACCGATACTTTAACTTTCATATCAGAACCAGTACATAACCTGTACTGCCCACATTCGCCAGTACTCGGCTGTGTCTGGTGTATTCTGAGGGCCGGGAATGCTGGTCAGCCGGCCGGCTCCGTTTACCCAGTGGTGTTCGGCCTGGATACGCCAGTTGGGCCTTGGATCCCACTGAACGCCTACCGTAGCGGTTTTCTCATAGCCAAAATAAGCAGGAATGACACCACCGGTTGCCGCTTCAAGCTTTTCACCATCACGGTCATTGCGGTCGGAGACATACATGTCGTACCCCAGCGTCAGAGTAAACTGAGAATTAAGCATGTAACGGATCTGGGCGTATCCCCCTTCCCCTTTATTTTCATCAAAGAAGGCAGGTGAATAGCCGCCGAAATCACGACTGTGATTACGCTGCAGTTCTGCATTAAACTCCCAGTTTTCCGCATAGTAAACCGCAGACAACGTATATAACCTGACTGTCCTTCCGCCCTCGAACAGGTTTTCATTGGCTGATGGATGGTAAGTGAAGTCGGAATCCAGCCAGCTTGCGCCCAGTTGCCAGTCCAGTGACGGCGGCTGCCAGAACACACTGAACTGATGGGCATAGTCCTGCTTCAATTCTCCCTGTGCAAATTCTCCCAGCAACGCTTTTGTCTGATAGCTGCTCATGGGGGAACTGCCGTAACTCCAGTTTATCTTCAGATTTCCCTCGTCAGAGGAGCGGTACAATTGCAGTAACACTCCATCGCTGCCCAGCGCTACATCACGAAAATTATCGAAATAAATGGACTGCGGCAGAATGATAGTAGAACGGGTTTGCGGTACATCCCGGGTGGCGGAATATAACCAGTGCGGACTTTTAAAACGGCCCAGGTTGATATTTGCGGTCCAGTTTTCCATATCCGGTAAACGCCAGTCGACAAACAAATAATCAATTCTGGCACCGCGCTCATAGCGATTGCCGCCATTCAGATAAACAGCCTGCCCGACCACAGCAAGGGAGGCGTTCATATCGTAGCGCATGTTTATTCCCAACTCAGTGAGGTCAAAGCTGATTTCATCATCTTCATGGATAAAGTCGCTGTCGATTGACTGGCTTATTCCCTGAGAGAGAAACCCGTGCCAGCTGAACGCATCTTCAGCCAGGCAGTGCCGGGCGACCAGTGAAGAAAAGAAAAATACAAAAATGGCAGGAAAAGACTTCATGGTACGATAACCTCCCTGACGTCCTGCGACCAGGTACCCTGATACGCATAGCCGACGGCGCCCGGCGTGCTGGCTACTGCTTCCAGCACTTCAGTTTGAGTAGCGAGAGTCTTAGGCCGCTCTCCCTGACCGGAATAAATAATTTGATTCCACAGCCTTTCCAGCTGATAGGGAAACATTTTCAGCACTTGCCGGCAAAAGTCCCGGTGAGCATCTGAATTTGATTCCAGCACATACACCGTAATTTTTGTGCCATCGGGCCAGTACTGTTTGCGGGCTGAAAAAATATCGCGCACTTCACTGCGGGTAAGTTGATGTTGCTGAATATTTTTATTCAGAATCACTGCCGCTTCAGAAGCATGGGCTGAAAAAGTGATACACAGAATGATGCAGGCTACAAGCATCCGTAGCAGCGGGAGACCCTGTCTGGTCGCAACGTCCTGGCGGAAGAAAATGAGCAAATGACACCTCATCCTTAAAGAAACGTGTCTGATAGAATTTTGCGTATATACAGTGTAGAGGGTTCTGGCCATTTTGCGTGATTTTTTTTGAGGAAAATCACATTCATACAAAATGACCAATAAATCTACAGCAACTGGTCAACCATTTGAATGACACTGACTGTTGAAATCCGGGACATCAAGTCCGGTCCTTTTGCTCTTGTTCCCCAGGGCAATGATTCCCAGGATTTGCCGGTTTGCTCCTTAATACACTCATCGTAAACCGACACGACGTGCTGTAAATCATTGTACGGGCCGGTCCGGCGGGGATTAGAGTGGGCGTATAAACCGATAACCGGAGTGCCGGCCATCGTTGCCATATGTGCAGGGCCGGTATCCGGTGCGATCACCAGTGATGCCCGCTCAAGCACGGCCAGCATATCGTGCAATGAAGTTTTACCTACCAGGTCGCGGGCGATATGGCTGGTGCAACGTAAAATGGCATCGGCAAGTTGCCGGTCAACTGGCCCGGGGCCACCGCACAGTATCACAGGAATGCCTTTTTCATGCAGGTGGTCAGCAACCGCCGCATAGCGCTCAGGTAACCAGTTTCTTTCAGCTTTGCTTGCTGCAGGGCTGATTACCGCATAACGGCCATATTCTTCTGCCAGTTCCTCGGCAAATTCAAAAGCACTTTCAGGCAAGGGTAAATCCCACTCAGGCTTTCCGGCAGGAGGCAGACCAAGTGCGTCGCCGAAATCCATGAAGCCGTCCAGAACATGCGCATGCTGCCTCGCTTTGACCCTTTTATTGGCAAACAGCCAGTGAAGCTCTTTGCTTCGGGCCCAGTCGAAGCCGATCCTCTCACGGGCCTTGATAACCCTTGAAGCCAGATTCGCTCTTAATGCCACCTGCATCATCAGCAATGCATCAAAATATTCTCCGCTGACGGCTTCGCGCAGGGCATTAACGGCCTGTTTGCCCTGCTTTTTATCGAACACGATAAAACGGACGTCCGGCAACATTTTCATCAGCTCATATTCAATTTTGCCGATGACCCAGGTTAACTCTGCATCCGGCCAGTGTTGTTTTATCCGATGGACTAACGCCGCCGCATGGCAGACATCGCCAATAGCAGACAACCTCATCAAACAAATCTTTTTCTTCAAGGACCCACCTCTAAAGCTGAAAACTGTGAAATTTTCATTACAATGACCAATTTACCACATTAACGATGTAGCATGGCGATAAAACAAGTGTCAGCAGGCAGTCACCATATCCTGACCTGCGCAGATGAATATCCGCAAATTACACCGCAGTGGTTTGACCCGCAATGGTGGCAGGAGAAAGGTGCAGTTACCGGTCAGGCGAAAGGCCGGGGAACCACGTTATTTCTGGACGTAGACGGAGATGCGCTTGTGCTGCGCCATTATCGTCGCGGCGGATTACCGGGCAAGTTGCTTGACGACCAGTATGTGTTTGGCGGACTTGAGGCAACACGTCCCTTTAAAGAACTTCGTTTGCTGTCAGCCATGCGTGACCAGGGTTTGAACGTCCCCCGCCCGGTGGCCGCACATGTACAGCGCAGTGGTCTGGTATACCGTGGGGATTTAATTACCGCAATGATTCCTGAGAGTCAGGATCTGCATGCTGTGCTATGCCGCCAACCGTTACCGGAAGACAGATGGTTCGCCACAGGTGTTGCCGTAGCCAGAATGCACCGTGCCGGTGTGTACCATCACGATTTGAATGTGAGAAATGTGATGATAGATAGTCGGGAAGAAATCTGGATCATTGATTTTGATCGCTGTGACTTCCGCGCCGGCGATAAATGGAAAACCCGAAACGTGGCGCGTTTTTTACGCTCACTGGTTAAAGAAAAAAATAAGCATGCCGGATTTCACTGGCAGCAAAGCGACTGGAATGCCTTTCTTGAGGGCTTGCAATCTGTGTGATTGAAACTCAGCCCGCAGACAGGTAATTTCGTTATCTCTACAGAAAAGAAGACACACTATGCACACACGAGCCATTTACCCGGGCACTTTTGACCCGATAACAAACGGGCATGCAGATTTAATCGAGCGTGCTTCCCAAATGTTTTCACATGTCATTGTGGCTATTGCGTCAAACCCCAGCAAAAAGCCACTTTTCTCGCTGGAAGAACGGGTGGAGATGATTCGTGAAGTCACCAGAGACTTACCTAACGTAGAAGTGCGTGGCTTTACCGGACTGCTCGCCGCGTTTGCTGATGAGATTAATGCTACGATACTCATCCGTGGTTTGCGGGCGGTGTCGGACTTCGAGTACGAATTTCAACTGGCGAATATGAACCGCCGCCTGAATCCGAAGCTGGAAAGTGTGTTCCTGACCCCGGCAGAAGAAAACTCGTTTATCTCATCCACGCTGGTCAAAGAAGTGGCTTTGCATAAGGGTAAAGTGACTGACTTTTGTCATCCTGTCGTGGAAGAAGCGCTGAAGCAGCGCTTCCACGGTAAGTGATGGCTGGCAAAATGTGATGAACCGTCTGCCGCAGAGATGCGGCAGTCAGAACACGTTGGATGGGTTTACGCCGTGTTTCTCAATGAAAGCTATTTCTGGCACTCCGGACAGTAGAAGGTATTGCGCTGTCCAATCACCACGCTTTTGATTTCACTGCCACACACTTCGCACTCCTTTCCGGCACGGCCATAGACACTTAAATGCTGGGCGAAATAGCCGGGGTTACCGTCGCTCTGAGCAAAATCTTTCAGTGTAGTACCGCCCTGTTCAATGGCTTTTGCCAGCACTTCTTTAATGGCATCTGTCAGCACAGCATAACGTTTTGCGCTGACACGACCAGCTGCCCGGCGCGGGTCGATACCTGACATAAACAGCGCTTCATTGGCATAGATATTCCCGACTCCCACTACCACGTCATTATCCATGATGAAGGTTTTCACCGGGCTCTTTTTCCCTTTTGCCAGTTCCACCAGCCGTTGCGCGTCAAAATCGTCTGTTAGCGGCTCCGGCCCCAGCTTTAGAAGCAGTTTATGCATCTCGCCTGTTGGCTGCCATAAACAGGCTCCGAAGCGCCTGGGATCGTTAAAACGTAAGCATTTACCGCTCTCAAGCACAATATCGATATGATCATGTTTAACCGGCGGATGCGTGGCGTCAATCACACGTAATTTACCGGACATACCCAGATGCATCACAATCTCTCCGTTGCCGGTATCTATCAGTAAATATTTCGCCCGCCTGCGGATATTACGGATCTCACAGCCCTCCGCCTTAAAAATATCATCCGGTACAGGCCAGCGAAGCCGCTTATCACGAACAATGATTTTGCTGATTGTCTGATTCATCAGCCAGGGCGAAATGCCGAGGCGGCTTACCTCAACTTCAGGTAATTCAGGCATAGAACATTACTTCCTATTGATCCCAGGGCAGTAAACCGGTGAGTGTAGCATCACTCAGGCGGTACCAGGCATTCTCTGTTTTCACCAGCGTTTTATCTTGTTGGGGATAAAAGGCAAACACCAGGCCGTCAGACTGGCCGGCCAGCCACACCACTGCTACCAGAGGCTCAGTTTGCGGCTCCGCCGACATTTCTTCAGGCTGCAACGTTGCTGAGCGCCAGGCGCTGATTTGCTGCGCGGGAGTAGTGACAATATCCGGGTCCGGAGACACCTGCCGCCACCCCTGTCCGTTTCTGACCAGCTGGCTCTGCCCCTGCTCTATTTTTAACACATAAGCGTCTTGCGGGATCAACGGCACCACGGCGGGCGCTTTTGCCGATGGCAGAAATGTATCCAGATTGAACAAGGCAATCATAAGCAACATAGAAAATATCACTACGTTATTCATACCGCGCTGTGAAAGAAAAGCCATATTTTCTCAGTTTTGAAGTTACTTTTATTAGGATAATGGTCAATACCGGAGTCTACGCAAATTCAGAAACGAAAATAGCTACCTGTGTCACTGGGCGTTCAGAAACACGGCGTAAACCCATCCATGGGGCCCCGGCTGCCGCATCCCTGCGGCAGACGGTTTCTGAACGCCCAGTGACTCCGGTTTTACGCTATTTTCGTTTCTGAAGCCCGCCAAGTCCGGTGTATTGCTCTTTCCGCTAAGATTAACGCACTGGAGGCTAAACGCAAAAAACCCGGCAAAAGCCGGGTTTTCGTGGAGACAAAAGCAAGTTTTATTACTTGATTTTTGCCTCTTTGAACATAACGTGCTTACGCACAACGGGATCGTATTTTTTGATCTCCATTTTGCCAGGCATGTTACGCTTGTTTTTGTCAGTGGTGTAGAAGAAACCTGTACCTGCTGAAGAAACTAATTTAATTTTATCACGCATTGTCGGCTTCCTTAGATTTTCTCACCACGGGTACGAAGATCAGTCAGAACTGAATCGATACCCTTTTTATCGATGATACGCATGCCTTTAGCAGACAGACGCAGTTTAACAAAACGGTTTTCGCTCTCAACCCAAAAACGGTGAGTTTGAAGATTTGGCAAAAAGCGACGACGAGTCGCATTGCGCGCGTGCGAACGGTTATTACCAACCGCTGGACGCTTACCAGTAACTTGGCATACTCTTGACATTGTATTTGTCTCCAGAACTACAAAACTGTCGCGCCAATCGATCCCACCTAATAAGTATTCCGGGTCAGTTGACGATATTACGATAAATTAGAGGGCGCATTTTATACAGCAAACAGACGCAGATTTCAATAAAAAAGGCTAAAAACCTTCTTTTCATCGCGACATTTTTTACGCTAACTCATTTTTTAGCCGCGCGCAGACCATGAAAATTCATCCGTCACGCACAATCGGGGGCGCATAATACCACCTAAAATCGATCCTGTAACGATCTGATCGCAGATCTTTTACTCAATGATCAGATCAATCCAGGAATGACGATCGCGCATTCGTGAAATCAATCAATCTCGCCGGCCGTCTTAACATTTGTCCGCCATCACGTGAAATCGGGATCCAGGGGAACGTACCACGCCCTTTCGCCGGTTTCAGCGTAAATAAATCCAGCGGCACGGAAATATAGAAACCTTTGGTAAAGCTTCCTTCTCCGTACTCTTCTGACGATACATCGGTAAATGCTGCATACGCTCCCACCACAATACCGCTGTCGAAGCGCTTGGCGAAATCAATATTCACCCCTTTGTCCTTAGCAAGGAACTGTCCGGCGCTCACCGTCAGCATGGTGTCATCCAGAAACTCAGGTTCCCAGTAAGCACTGATGTGGCCGGTGAAGGCTGTATAGTCCAGGAAACTGAACTGATCATCATAATCACGCTGCTTAACGTAATTTACGTCCACACCAAACGCCAGAGAACTGTCTACAGGACGCCAGAGTACTTCACCACCAGCACCGCCGTACATGGTTTCCAGGTAACCACCGTATGCCTGCGCGAAGAAATCATTGCCAAGACTGTCATTCCACTGCATGAAGGCGGTATCAACCCACAAGTCATTTTCCACATATTCACGCACGTAGGTTCGTACACGGGGAAGGGTTGAGGTATCCTGGTCAACAGTAAAGCTGAACTTGTCGAAATTGTCGAAGAGTGTGGCGCGGATACTGGAAATTGCGGTCCAGTTCTGGTTTATCGCATAGCCGCCACTCAGGATCAGGCCGCCCTGATAAAGATAAAAATCTTCCGGGTTACCGAATGTCTGCGTATAGAAGAAGTCGACAGAATGGAACAATCCGCTGGTTTTTTCCGGGTCGTACTTATCGAGTACATTGTCTTCCGGCGCCTGTCGTGTGTATGTCTGCTTAATATCTGCTTCGATATCTTCGTATTTAGCAGCCACTTTGAATGCATCCGCATCAATGACAGTATCCACCAGCGGCAGACGACCTGCATTTTCGACGATATGATAAGACTTCACCGACTCAGGCAACTCAGACGCAGCAATACGCCCAATACGCTCAGCCGCCTCATTTTTGTCACGGTACGCAATCTGATTACCGTAGAAAATGGCTTTGTCTTCTTCAATAGAGGCATCAGAAAGAATAAAGCCGCCATCAAATGCCAGGTCACGGTATAAGCGGCGCTTATTAACGGAATCCACATCTGCAGCAGGTTTTGACTGCACAATATCTCTGGGCGGCTTATCTATTTTCACCTGTTTAGCGGTATTCATATTGAAGTGATAAGTCACACCAAATCCGAATGTATTCCCGCGCTGATAGTTTGCAGAGAAGTCGAACTCTTTCCAACGGTACACGGCACCGATGTTAAAGCGGGTATCCTGCTCCAGTGCACCCGCCCGGTCATTGGTATAATTGTTTCCTTCGTATTCCAGCTTAAGGCGCAGAGGCTCCCAGGGAGTCTGATACTCAATACCACCAAATACAGCCATAGGGCCTTTGAAGAATTGCTGATAGTCAACTTTACCGCCCCGGCCTGAGAATCCGGTTGGTCTGTCGCAGTAACTGTCTTTCAGCTTACAGAAAGGACTAGTAATATCGTCGGCAGTGCCCATATAACCCCAGCCAAGGCCAAGGTGAAAGTCGAACGGCCCCCATGCTTTTGATGCTGTAATATATTCGCTTTCAAAAAATCCGGTGCCACCAAAGTCACGGAAACCAAGCGACACTTCAGGGAAATAAAACCCTTCTTTCAATAATCTGAATTTTACATCCAGACCCTTGTCTTTCAGCGTTTGATCGCCACTGAAACTTGGTACATCGCTGTAAAGCCGGGTACGTACGTCGGTATAACGGGCAGTGGCCTGCATCCAGTCGTACAACTGTAAATTCACCGACCAGAACCGGTATTCCTGATTGTCGGTGTAATTAATAAATAAGTCACCTTCTTCTCCCATCCGCGAAGTCGGTGTCTGAATCAGTCCGGTTCCGCCCTGCACCATCTGTGAAGGCTGAACCTGTAGCGTTACGCTGTCGTTACTCATCGCAGCACTACTAAAACAGGCAGCAACAGCTATCGCACACCGTGTGTGCGTTCCTTTAAATTTCATCATGGCAGCACCCTGTGAACAGCAAGACTGGCCACTTTTTCATTTAAATCATCAACGTCAGGCGATAACAACCAGGTAAACAACGGCACATAAATTTGACTGCCGGGCATGACTTGAGAATAAGATTTCCCCCAGTATGCTATATTCTGTTTAGTGATTTCTCCACGGGGGGAAATGACGTACACATAATCAGGGTCGGCATAGCCTCTCAGATTCACCCCTTCAGCGTAATCTGCCGGCGTACTTTGATTACGGTATTCATATGACCCCGGCGTTTTCACCATGCCACTGAGCCACACGGTATCCGGTCTGCCGGTAAGGTAAATGGCGTAATTTCCTTCCTGCAGCATAGGATTTTGCTTCACGTCAAGCCGGGCCGCGTTCCGGTTCAACTTTACAGGCAGGCGTTTTGCCAGCGTCCAGTTTTCTACCTGTCTTTTAAGCGCGTTCAGTGCAATCGCTTTATCGTCGTTCACACTTAAATCTACAGCTACCGCATCAATGGACTGCAACACGTCTTTGCGCATGGCTTCAACGTCTGCAGTGTCTTCGCTGTAAATAGCACAGGCGGGCCAGTACCAGTCGCCATTTTTTGCCGTGGTCTGCAAAATAAGAGACAGCCTGACCGGGTTAAGATAACGGTACTGCTGACCGTTTATTTTTACGTTTACCAATGCCTGCGTGGATACACTGAATAATGAGATAATGATTAGTGCCAACAATCCTTTCATGGCTTCACCTCCTGACCATCAATCAGACGCTGGGCACGGCTAAGATACGTCATGGAAATTAACTCTCCGGCCGGCGATAACAGTTGTTCAGATTTCAGCATTTCACCACTTTTATCATCAAACCAGTAACGGTTTACCCACTGTGTCCCCGTTTCGTAAAAAGGACTGGCGCCGTTAAAATTAACAGTTTGTTCAATCAGATATACGGAAAATTCATGTTCCATAACCGTTAACTGGCTAGCCTCACCGCGCTGCCAGACAGTTTGCACATCCAGTCCGTAGCCATAATTTTCAATGTCCACCAGATAATGCCATGACAACGCTGCGCCGGTTGGATCAAACAGTGGATTAGCCAAAAGATCTGAGTGATAAATTAAATCGTTTGCGAGCCCGTGGGTTTCGGTAATCACGCCCTTTTGCATGGAAAGTAAGGCATGATCAGCGGATACCCAGGTTTGTGTTTCACCTTCGATATAGGCCAGCGCCATGATGATCTGCACACGATCACCATGTTTAACGGCCATTAAATCCGCTTTGCTTTGTCTCAGAGTTTCAGAGGAAACGGTATTGTCAGATTGCGTGAAGGCCAGTTTGAGCGTGTCGTAATAAGCTTTATTCGTGCTGGAACAACCGCTGACCAGTACCAGGGCGAACAGAGAAGAAAGAATCCTGCGGAACATATTCCTAAACATCTTATTAGTAAAGCGATGAAAAAACGGCGGGGTACACCAGAAATAAAAAAGCCGCTCCGGTTAAGGGGCGGCTTTCAAAATACATTCAGCACTTACTGAGGTGCGTAAGTATAGGTTACTGTGATAGGAGTAGTAACTGTAATAGTTTGCGTACCAGAAACAGTGACAGTATCTGTAACTGTAGTAGTTGTACCAACACATTCAGTTCCTACCAACTCGTCACCATCGTTACAAGTTGGATCTGGATCTACAACATCGTCCAGGTCAGCTGAGCCACGGTTATTGCTCACGATTGCGCCTAATACGCCCAAGCCGATAACACCAGTAGCGATAGAACCGGCAGTCATGCTACCAGCAGCTCCAGTGGAACCTTCCCCAGAATTGTCTTGTGCAACAGCACCAAAAGCCATGGTTGCACCGATGACCAATGAAATTAATGACTGTTTCATAATTGTCCTTTATTAAAAATCCACCGACGCACTATCCTAAAGCATTTGTCACGAAGTGACTACTCTCCAGGCATAATTTGGTCGTAAAAAATATACGTTTCACATGCTCGTCGCATGGATCGCCGACGATCTGTCAGGATCGTAGACTTCAGTATAGCAAGGTTCAAAATTACATCAATCCTTTCTGTGCTAAAGAAAACACAGAATTATCTCCCACGATAAAATGATCTAACACACTGACATCAATAAGATTGAGCGCATGTTTTACATCCTTGGTAAGACGAATATCGGCATCGCTGGGATCTGATACGCCAGAAGGATGGTTATGGACCAGAATGACCGCAGCGGCGTTGTCATCAATGACCTGCTTTACAATCTCACGGGGATAAACGGCTGCTGCATTCAATGTGCCGGTGAAAAGTGTTCTGAAGGCAATAAGATGGTGCTGGCTGTTTAGGCACATAATGGCAAAATGCTCTTTATACTCATGACGCAGAGATGCCAGCAGGAAGGCTTCTACATCACTGACATGATTAAATACCGATCTCGATTTCAACGGAGTTTCCAGCACTCTGCGGGATATTTCCGATACTGCGGCAATTTGTGCATAACGCATATCGCCTACTCCTTTGATATCACATAAACGGGCTTTTTTTGCACACACTACTTCCCGCAGAGAACCGAACTCGTCCAGTAGATTCCGCGCGATACACAACGCCCCTGCACCACCCATACCGCAGCCAAATAACACTGCCAGCACTTCTGCATCAGAAAGGGCTGCCACGCCTTTTTCAAACAACTTTTCCCTTGGCCTTTCAGCCAGCGGCCATGTTTTTAACCCGGTCATATCTGTTCCTTTATCATACGGAACAACAGCCTACGCTTTATCAAACAAGCTCACTACTGGCTGCAATGCCAGATCGGTCTGTCTACCGGTAACAGAAAACATCTGGTAGGCTTACCGCAATCTTATTGTCTGAAAAATGCACTATGCACTTATTCAATAAAAAAATTCTTCTGGGTGTTACCGGCGGTATTGCTGCCTATAAAACACCGGATCTGGTAAGAAAACTGAAAGCGCAGGGCGCTGACGTGAGAGTGGTACTGACACGTGGCGCAACAGAATTTGTCAGTTCATTATCTTTACAGGCAGTTTCCGGTCATCAGGTTCACAGCGAGTTGCTGGACGAGCAGGCTGAAGCCGGAATGGGTCATATCGAACTGGCGAAATGGGCCGATGTTTTATTGATTGCACCGGCCACGGCGCACTGCATGGCTAAACTGGCGCATGGCCTGGCAGATGACCTGCTTTCAACATTGTACCTTGCAACCACTGCTCAGGTTTTCATTGCTCCTGCCATGAATCAGCAAATGTGGCAGGCACGGGCAACGCAGGATAACCTGCAAAAATTGCAAATTCGTGCCATCCGTTTCATCGGGCCGGCAGCAGGCGAACAGGCATGTGGCGATGTGGGACCGGGCAGAATGGAAGAACCGGAACTTATCGTATCTGCATTAGCCAGCGCCCTGACCGGTAATAAGCTGGAAGGTAAAAAAATTGTCATTACAGCGGGACCAACCAGAGAGCCCATTGACCCGGTCAGATACTTATCAAATCACAGCAGTGGCAAAATGGGATACGCCGTAGCACAGGCTGCGGCTGAGCAGGGCGCAGAGGTTGTGCTGGTGTCCGGCCCGGTTTCCCTGACAGTACCCCCCGGGGTTAAACGCATCAGTGTGCAAACTGCTGATGACATGCTCGAAGCAGTTATGAGTGAGATCAACTCAGCGCAAATCTTCATTGCAGCGGCAGCCGTTGCCGATTATCGTATCAACCATCAGGCAGAAAATAAGATTAAAAAATCTGATGATGAGTTAACACTTACTTTTGTTAAAAACCCTGATATTCTTAAGACTGTAGCCGCATTACCCTCTCCACCGTTTACGGTAGGGTTTGCTGCTGAAAGCCAGAATGTGGAAGCTTATGCACGGGGCAAATTAGAAAATAAAAACCTCGACATGATTGCTGCGAATGACATCACCCTGGAAGGGCTTGGCTTTAATAGTGACGAAAATGCGCTGCATGTCATCTGGAAAGAGGATGACGTACAGTTGCCTCCGGCGAATAAAACAGAGTTAGCCAAATCGCTAATCGCGCTGGTTGCAAAACAATATAATAATAAACAATCAAATTAATGGTCTGCCGGTCGATAAACCGACATAAGATAATCAAAAACACAGACCACTTTAAAATGGAACCGGGATTGAGAACTGATCCTGAAGCAGAGGAAACACTCGCCTTATGCCTGCTGTAAAGAAAACAAACCGCCGGGCCCAGATACTTCAAGCACTGGCCGGCATGCTGGAAACGCACCAGGGCCAGCGCATCACAACCGCAAAACTCGCTGAAAAGGTGGGTGTGTCAGAAGCGGCACTTTATCGTCACTTCCCGAGCAAAGCCCGGATGTTCGAAGGGCTCATCGAATTTATTGAAGAAACGTTATTCTCCCGGATCAATAAAATTCTGAACGAGGAAAAGGATTCAGCGGCACGGTGCCAGCTCATTTTGCACTTGTTACTGGGCTTTGCAGAGAAGAATCCGGGTATAACCCGCATCTTAAACGGCGATGCCCTGATGGGTGAACAGGACCGGTTGCGTGCACGGATTGCCAAGTTATTCGAAAGGCTGGAAACCCAACTGAAGCAAATTTTGCGTGAACGCAAGTTACGGGAAGGTAAAACGCTGGCTGCAGACGAAGGTGTAGTAGCCAATATGATGATTTGTTATGTCGACGGCCGGATAAACCAGTTCATCCGCAGTGGCTTTACCCGCAAGCCTACTGAACAGTTCAACGAACAATGGCAGATGTTCAGACAGGTCTTTATCTGATTTCTCTGCACCGGAAATACAAAGAGCGCGATACCGCGCTCTTTTTCGTTAAGCTTACAAACACTGAAACTACTGCTTACTGAATGTATTGCCGAAGAAGTCTCCGTCATTCCACTCAGGACGGTTAGCCTGAGTAGCCAGTGTCAGTCCGATTTCAGCGTTCACACGGGTGAAAGTTTTTGCAGCTTCCCAGTTAAATGGCTGGTTAATATCGTCACTGGGCTTGTGATAATGGGTTGCCAGAAACTCACCGAATTTTTTACTGCCATCTATATCGGGATCTTTCGATGTCAGGCCGGGTACCATAAACACCGAAGGCACACCCTGCTTTACAAAAGCATAGTGATCAGAGCGGGTAAACAATGCCTGCTCTGGCCAGGGGTCCGGGCTCAGAGTAATGCCGGCATTGCCTGCCGCCTCTTCTACTGACGCTTTCATGTCGCTGTGACTGGCACCAAATGCAATGACATCAGCAAAGGGATAGGTCAGGATTGGCATATCCAGATTCACGTCAGCCACAATGGATGTTACCGGTACAGTTGGATTACGCGCGAAATAATCAGCGCCCAGCAGCCCTTTTTCTTCGCCGGTTACGGAAACAAACAAAATAGAACGTGCTGGTTTTTCAGGTAATTCACTGAACAGCCTTGCGGTTTCGAGCATCACGGCAGTACCTGAGGCATTGTCCATGGCACCGTTATTGATGTTGTCTTTCTTAACGGTTTTCGCAAAGCCGATATGATCGGAGTGGGCAGAAAAAACCACATACTCATTTTTAAGGGTTGGATCGCTGCCTTCAATCATACCCACCACATTCGGGCTGGAAATTTGAGAATGCAGACTCTTTTTACTCAGAGAAATCGTTCCCGGAATCACAAAACCTGCCGGCGATTTGTCTTCTTCCAGTTCCGCATAAATATCATTTAAAGAAACAGGAGCATTGGCAAATAATTGCTGTGCGGCCGGTTCGCTAAGATAAGCACTGCCTTTCAACTGTGCGAACGTGTTCGCCGGTACGCCGTTTTCATCCAGCCATGCCATACGGGGAGTATGAATGTAGCTGAGCATATTCTGATACGGGCGTACTTTTTCAGCCACTGGCGTAGAAACCGTGATCATACCAATGGCACCATGCTG
This sequence comes from Alteromonas sp., assembly GCF_984505615.1. Lineage (NCBI taxonomy): Bacteria > Pseudomonadati > Pseudomonadota > Gammaproteobacteria > Alteromonadales > Alteromonadaceae > Alteromonas > Alteromonas sp. Next base: position 40,974 of record NZ_CFHOXV010000035.1, read on the forward strand.
TGCAGCATAAGACTGTTTCTGATAACCCGACGCGAAGTGCGCCCCTTCTTCACTGGGGAAAGAAGCCGGCTTACCGGAGAGTACCACTACAATTTTGCCTTCCACATCCAGACCGGCGTAGTCATCGTGATTCAGTTCATCAGCAATGATGCCATAACCGGCGAAGACCATCTCACCGCTCAGAGCAGAGTCGGTGGCCATTAAATCAGGACCGGTCAAATAATCTTTAGGGTAAGCAAAAGACAATGTCCCGCCTTCCGTCTGATAAGTAAATTCGGGAGATTCCTGCACCAGACTCGCCTTGCGGAAAGGGACTGGTTGCATAAAACCATCCGTACCAGCTGGTTTGAGACCATATTTGGCAAATTCGGTGGCAATATATAACGCAGCAATATCGTGACCGCGGGAACCGGTATCACGGCCTTCCAGCAAATCATCAGCAAGGAAGAACAGGTGAGATTTGATTCTGTTCGTGTCAGGATTGAAATGGCTGCTGACGGCATCATCCTGCGCCGCAACACCCGTAACAGCAGACGCAGCAAACAGCCCGCTCAGGATTAATTTTCTTATCATAATCATCTTCAAAATTGCATAAACCACGGGCATGTTAACCCGGAAGATGATTTAAGCAAGGCGATTAACCCTATCCCTTGATACTTCCATGGTTTACGCTACGCTCAATAGAAGTACACACTAATGCGACCGCTATGCCAAGAAGCGCACAATACGATATAGACGAGATACTCGGACAGGCTGTGGACATATTCCTTGAATATAGTTTCCACGGCGCCATCATGGATGAAATTATCGCCCGCACCTCCTTTAACCGGCGCGGTTTTTATCTGGAATTCGGTTCTAAACAACAGTTCCTGTACAAAGTTTTAGAGCATTATCAAAAAACTCAGCTGATGCCTGTAGTCAGTGAACTGGAAAACCACCACGGCATCACCGCCATCAATACTTTCTTTTTGCGATATATCCCCCTGGTCTACGGCAGAGGCTGTTTACTGATTAACTGTGTCTGCGAACTGGGGAAGCAGGATCCCACAATCAGAGAAATGGGAAGACATTATCTGGACCGTCTGCAACTCGACTTTATCGGTTGTCTGGAGAAAGCCAAATTGTCAGGGGAAATAAAACCGGACATCAATATTGAGTCTGCAGCCCTGCAGCTTACCAGTTATGTTCAGGGTTTTGCCGTAAACGGCATCCTTGCTGAAAACCGTGAAGAGATGGTCATTGCCACAGAAGCTCTGCTAACCCCGTTGCAGGTTTAACAGAAAACCGTAAAATCATGCTCCCGAATGTGCATCTTAGGTTTTCAATTTCATGAGTAGTAACGACCCTTTGTACCGCATCCAGTTTGTCAGTAACGGCGAACGTTATGAGTTATATGTGAGGGAATTAAGTCAGGACAGTATGTTCGGCTTTGTAGAAATTGGTGATTTTGTCTGGGATACTCATACCAGTCTCGTGGTTGATCCCAGCCATGAGAAACTGAAAACAGAGTTTTCAGATGTCGAAAGGACGTATGTACCTATGCACAATGTGTTACGCATTGATGCAGTAAAAAAACAGGGCACGGCAAAAATCACGCAACTTTCTGAAAAAGTAACCGCGTTCCCAAGCCCGATTTACACGCCGAAGAAAGACTGAATTTCCTTAACTGACCGGAGTTGTTGCTTTGCTGGCTTTTAGCATTATTGCAGTATTAGTTTTAATCCTGATATTTTTTGTGCTTAAAGTGCAAAGCTTACAGAAATTAGTCAATTCAAATAAGCATCTGGCAAAGCAAAATGCCAGTAAAGCCAATAGTGCTTTTGTCACTTTGAGTACTACGGCCAAATCTCTGCAGCAAATCTTTATCGAACGGGTTGAATCCGCAAGTAGCAAAGGCCTTATCAGTGGTAAAAAGTATGATGTTTTAATCTTGATTGTGTCCTCATCTGCAAAGATTATTTTTGATAATTGTGAGAAGGGACATTCAATTGAAGAAGGGCTTAATATCGCTTTGCGTGATACCGAACTTTCTATGGAAGACATCAAAAGCTTTATGCAGGAACAACCCAATGATGTACGTATCAGTTGGGTTAAAAATACCGCCGATGGCTTTATTAAAGCCTGTGATCTTATGACATCAGGGTTACTGGCTCCCCGCGCCTCTTCTTCCGCGTCTGAATAACATTTCTTTAGAAAACAATCACTCTGTTGAAAGATAAACAGGTGTCTTGATCACTGTTTTTTTCTGCCTATAATACTGTATAGATATACAGGTAAATTATTATGGCAAATTCGCTTTCTCTGGTTGAAATGCACCCCGGAGTCTGGCGTGGCAGTCAGGCTCAGATGAAACAAAGCCGTCTGCTTCCGACGGGATTCACTCATTTTGATTCAGCATTGTCTGGAGGCTTCCCTGCATCCGGGGTAATCCGCATCGTGTGTCTGCCGGGTTGCGGTGAATTGTCATTTCTTAAATCTGTATTCAATTCTTTACAAGCTGAAACGCTGGCGGTGTTTATTAATGCGCCCGGTATGCTTACCGCCCCCTGGCTGAACCGGACCGGCTTCAATCCTTCTGACTGCAAACTTGTCACCGCACCGGATGATTTGAGTGGCTGGGCAACGGAAGAAGCCATCAAATCTGATGCCTGCTCACTGGTTTGCTGCTGGACAAAATCTATCCTCCCCGGACAGGCCCGGCGGCTTCAGGTGGCGGCGGCTCAACATGAATGTATGGTGGTACTTTTCGAGCACCCTGTGAATATACAACACCCGCTTCCCATCGCCTTAGATTTACTTTTTATGCCGGCAACTGAAGGCTTTGAAGTGAATATCAATAAGCAATTGAAAGGCTGGCCAGTCCGGGGAGTAAAAGAGCGCTTTAAATACACGCCGGATAACAGTGCTATTGCATCAGCAATGTCCCGTTTTAACCGTCTGCCGGAGCAGGATGGTGCCCGTCATGGCTGATCAGCGCTGGCTGTATGTATACTGTTACCGGCTGACGCTGGATAACGCTCTGCATGCTGGAGCCACTGACAACAATTTACCTGTTGCGGTTTACCACCAGAAACGCAATGCCCTTATTCAGTTAAACCGGGTTGCCCGTGCAGCAGGCATTGAGCAGGAAATGGGACTGGCTCAGGCCGCGGCCTTATGTGAAAACCTGGAGCTCATCGATTACGATGAATCCATGGAATTGTCATTACTGAAAAATCTGGCCTCTCAGCTTTATGAGTGTGTCGCTGAGATCTCAGTAAGCCCGCCGGATGGACTGGCAATACGTATCGATAATCTGGTGCGCTATTACGGCAGCTACGAACAAATATGGGAGGCCGTAAAAGCAGTGATCCTCTCACGCAACATACGGTGCCATTATGCTTCAGCATGGAGCCCGGACGCGGCCCGCGTACTTGCAAGGCAACAAACAAATATTCTGCTGCTGGAGAATGCATCAATTCGCCGGGCCCTGAATGAACTTCCCGTTTCTTCATTACTCCTCAGTCAGAAAGAGAGTCATGCGTTATACAGAGCGGGCATAAAACACCTGGGAGCCCTGTTTGAATTACCTGCCACTGAAATTGGTAAGCGCTTTAACAGCGATTTACTCAAATACCTGTTCTCACTGAAAGGAGACAGTTTTCGTGCCGGACCGTTTTATCATCCGCCCGCGACCTTCGAACAAACGGTTATTCTGCCTTTTGAAGTAACCGGCACAGACAAACTGAATGCGTACCTCGGTAAAATTTTGAAGGATTTAGGTATTTTTCTGCGACTCCGGAATGCCGGCACGCAGTGGCTTATCCTAACCCTCTGTTACAGAGAAACAGACCCTGTGACGCTGGATATCAGGAAATCAGATCTTCGCTTCAGCTTTGATGAATGGGCGAACCTGATCGCCCTCAAACTGGAAACGACAGAACTGGCAGAGCCGGTTATTCAATTCACGTTATGTGCCGGTGAAATCAATGAATATGCCGGTAAAGAAGCTGACTTTTTTAATGCCAGGAAGCATTTCTTCGCCCGCCAGCAATTACTGAGTAAACTTACTGCCCGGTTGGGTAATCAGGCGGTTTCCGACGCCGGCTGGCCGGAGGACCACCGGTTTACGATGGCAAAAGCCTCCCGCTCTCACGCTTGCAGTGAACAGGCTGCACAACATATTCCTGCCTTTATTTTATCTCAGCCACAACGCCTGACAGAAACGCCTAAAATTGAGTTCGGCCCGGTGAGAATAGAAAGCGGTTGGTGGGACAATGCACCGGAACAAAGAGATTACTTCATCGCGCTGAATCAACACGGTCAGCGCATGCAGATATTCAGGGAACAGGGTGGATGGTATATCAGTGGCTGGTATGCCTGAATGCAATATGCAGAACTCGTTACTCAAAGTAACTTCAGTTTTCTTTACGGTGCGTCTTCACCGGAAGAACTGGTAACCACAGCAGCGTTTCTGAGCTATCAGGCTATTGCTATCACTGATGAATGTTCTGTGGCTGGTATTGTGCGGGCGCACAGCGAGATATCGCGCCATCACTTACCGCTAAAACTGATCTGCGGAAGCCTGTTTAATTTCGGCGAATCATTGCAATTTGTACTGCTCTGCCCGGATAAAAAAGCATGGAGCGAACTGTGCCGTATCATCACCAATGCCAGACGACGCAGTCCCAAAGGAGAATATGCGCTGGCAGAGTGGGACATCAAATCTGTCCGGCACTGTATTATCATCTGGCTTCCTCACCATAGTGATGAAGAAAATGTCCGCTGGGGAGAATGGTTCAAACGCTTTCATCCTGAAAGAACATACATCGGCGCTGTCCGTCACCTTGATGGCAGAGATCATCTTCGTTTCGCTCAGTATGAGGCACTTCATGATAGTTTTTCATTGCCGGTAACAGCGTGTACCCACGCCCTTTTTCATCACAGCGAGCGGCTTGCATTACAACATGTCATGCATGCTATGAAAGAAAATACCACGGTAGACAAACTGGGCTTTAATGCTGTCTCTAATGCAGAAAGAGCACTCCGTCCGCTAAGTAAATTACAAAAGCTGTATCCGGCAGCCTGGCTTGCAACCGCATCCAGAATTGCATCGCAATGTGTATTCAGTCCGGACGAACTCAAATATCAATATCCTGCGGAACTGGTTCCGGCTGGTTATACCGCAACAAGCTGGCTGAGGAAATGCGTCGAAGAAGGCATTACGAGGCGATTTCCGGAAGGGATATCTGACGCTGTGCGGGCCATCATAGAAAAAGAGCTGACACTGATTGAGGAACAGCAATACGAATATTTCTTTCTGACCATTTACGACATTGTTCAGTTTGCCGCCGCTAACGATATTTTATATCAGGGTCGGGGCTCTGCTGCGAACTCGGTTGTGTGCTATTGCCTTGAAATCACCGCTGTCGATCCCAGACAGATTAATGTGCTATTTGAGCGCTTCATTTCTAAAGAAAGAAATGAACCACCGGATATTGATGTGGATTTTGAGCACAGCCGGCGGGAAGAAGTCATTCAGTATATTTACAGCAAATACGGCCGTGAACGCACAGCCCTGGCAGCGACAGTAATCAGCTTCAGGTTTAAAAGCGCATTTCGCGAAACAGGTAAGGCGCTGGGTTTTCCCGAATCCCAACTGGATTATGTGATTAAAAATATAAACCGGCGCGACAGAGCCGTGCCCTGGCAGACTCAAATCGAATCCTGCGGTTTAAATCCGCAAAACCCTAAGGTAAGTCAGTTAATCAGCTTAACTGAACAAATTACGGGTTTCCCGAGGCATTTGTCTCAGCATGTGGGAGGGTTTGTCATATCAGCTGGTCCGTTATATGAACTGGTACCTGTCGAAAATGCTGCGATGGCAGACCGCACTGTTATTCAATGGGACAAAGATGATTTAGAAACCTTAGGATTACTGAAAGTCGATGTTCTTGCTTTAGGCATGTTAACCGCCATCCGGAAAACCTTCGCCCTGCTAAACCGTCAGTTTCCGGTGCCGGTATCGATACCGTTTATCACCGCGCTGGGCGATGATCAGCAAGTCTACGATATGATTTGTAAAGCCGATACAGTGGGCACATTCCAGATTGAATCCCGAGCGCAAATGACCATGCTGCCTAGGCTCAGGCCACGTTGTTACTATGATTTAGTGGTGCAGATAGCTATTGTCAGGCCGGGGCCGATACAGGGAGATATGGTGCATCCTTACTTACTGCGTCGTCATGGCAAAGAAGCCGTATCTTATCCGTCAGAGGAAGTCAGACAGGTACTATCCAGAACCATGGGCGTGCCTATTTTTCAGGAACAGGTTATTCAACTGGCGATGGTCGCTGCCGGCTTTTCGGGCGGGGAAGCCGATCAGCTTCGCCGTGCTATGGCGAGCTGGAAAAAAGATGGCCGGATTTACGAATTCCGTGACAGGCTGATTAAAGGCATGACGGAACGGAACTACGAACCGGCTTTTGCGGAACAGCTTTTTGAACAAATAAAAGGTTTCGGGGGTTACGGGTTTCCCGAATCGCATTCAGCCTCTTTCGCTGTACTGGCCTACGTATCCTGCTGGTTGAAATGCTATTTTCCGGCTGAGTTTTATGTTGCCCTGCTCAACAGTTTGCCTATGGGCTTTTATTCGGCTTCACAACTGGTTCAGGATGCCAGACATCATGAGATCACTGTGTTACCTGTCTGTGTAAATGCGTCGGACTTTGATCACAAGATAGAGTTGAAGGGAGAGATTAAGCAAATCCGGCTTGGACTGCGACTGGTGAAAGGATTATCAGAAAGTGGCGCTGTACTGCTTGAATTAAAGAGACCAGAAGAGGGTTACCGGAGTTTAACTGAACTTAAGATGTCCGGTTTAACAGAATCTGATTTGTCTTCTCTGGCCAGTGCGGATGCGTTTTTCAGCATATCCGGTAATCGTTACCGTGCAAGATGGCAAATGATGGATAAGCACAGCACACTACCTTTATTCACTGATCAGAATGAGCAACTGCCCTTCAATTTTGCACCTGATGACAAAGATGCATTACTGGAAGATTATGCCTCAACAACATTATCGTTAAAGCAGCATCCGGTTGATCTTATCCTGCGAGACTATTCTGTCAGACAACTGACACTGGCGCGGGAGCTAATAAACAAACCCAATAAATCTGTTGTACACGTACTCGGCTGCGTTACATGCAGACAAGCCCCCGGCACGGCATCCGGTGCGACTTTTTTTACCCTTGAAGATCATACCGGTAATATGAATGTGGTTGTCTGGCAAGCTACCGCCAGACATCAGCATCAGGCATATCTCAAATCACAGATCCTGCAAGTTGATGGCATTCTTGAACGTTCACCCGAAGGGGTTATTCACATTATTGCAGGAAAGCTGACTGACAGAAGTAGCTGGCTGGATACATTGAATTCAGGAGCAAGGAACTTCCACTAAACCTTTTATACTGTTTTCTACTATGAAAGATTTACTTAGCTTTACACCAACTTACAAACATCCTTGAATGTTTGTTTTTAAATCTCCATTTATCTCCCTGTAAATTAGCGCATTTTTTATTGGTGAGCATTTTGCAAACGTGTTTACACAAACATGTTGCAATACTCAGGAGGAACACATGTTTTCATTTTTCAGATACAGTTTATTTGCCGCGTTTTTATCCGGCATCACATTCTCTTCAATGGCAGGCCAGTCTGTAGCGATCGATTATCTTCATGGCTTTGATGACATTAAAGGTGTCAGAGTTGCTTATCGTCCCGTTACCACCTCTTTGTATACCGACTGGTTTGGAGACATTAAACTATATTGGGAGGCAAGCTTTAATGTTTGGGAATACGGCCGTTATAATGATCACGACACCAATCTCGCACTGGCACTTTCTCCGGTTCTGGTAAAACAAATTTCAACGGTATACGACAAGTATCCGCTGTATCTTGAAGCCGGTATCGGGGCAAGTCTGGTTAATGACCGTCATTTTGCCGGAAAGAACATTGGTTCACATTATCAGTTTGAAGATCGTCTCGGACTACTCCTTAGTTTAGATGAACAAGAAGTCAATCAACTCGCTCTGAGGTACATGCACTATTCTAATGGCGGCCTGAACAGTGATAATCCCGGTCTGGACTTCCTGAACGTGTCTTATTCGTACCATTTTTAGTTAAATAGATCTTGTTGCCGGTTTGTAAACCGGCACTTGCAATTGTGCATTGATTCCATAAAATATGGTCAATTTTCAAGCTCTCTTAATCAGAGTAAGCACCGGCATGAACAGTGTTATTTAAAAATAATAAACAGCCGCTAAAGCGCCTCTCATCACTTGCTTTGCTTTTGTCATGCTTTATTAACCCAAGCCAGCCGGCAAAAGCAGAAACCTACATTGTAGGGCTGCAAAACTTTGATTATTACCCTCATTATAATTTCACCTCAGATCAGGACAGAGGCTTCATCTGGGCAGTTCTCGAGCTTTATGCCAGTGAGTCCGGTCATACATTCATTTATCAGACAATGCCTGTTCCACGCCTGCAGATAGAGTTGGCTAAAGGCACGGTTGATTTAATATATCCGGACAACCCAATCTTTCATCCGGGTATCACTGAATCAACTGAAAAACACTACTCTGTGGATGTGGTGAAAACCTTAAGCGGTGCAATTATTAAGCACACCAATGTGAACATGGAAATCAATGAAGTTTCAAAAGTGAGTTTACCATTTGGCTTTACACCTCTCGACTGGAAGGGTAAAGAGAAAAATGGTGACATTGATTTTGTAGAGACTGAGGACAGCCTGTCGGCGCTGCAATTGGTTGAGCAGGGTAAAACCGATGTGGCAGAAGTCGATTACTTCGTTACCAGCTATCTGTCTGAAGCAAATCCCACGATTGGCCAATTCACGTTATCACCGGTTCTGCCTCACAATATCGTTGGTTTTAAGCTTGCGAGCATAAAGCAACATGGTCTTATCAAACAGATTAATGACTTTCTGACCGGCAACGAATCACGTATTGATGAATTGAAATTGAAGTATGGTATTCGTGATCCTGAAAACCTGATCAAGGATATCCAGTCAGCTTATGTCAGAAGTGAGTGAGCATTAAGAATTGAAGAGTCTTGTATGACGTAAGCAGATACATGATTCAGAAACGAAAAAAGCCCGCTCAGATTGAGCGGGCTTCTTCGTAATTGGGAGCCTGACGGTGTGCTACTCTCACATGGGGA
>NZ_CFHOXV010000036.1:0-49877 GCF_984505615.1 Alteromonas sp.
GCCGCAGCCAATTATGCGTCAGTGGAATTAACGCACATTGAGCCAATAAAAACGGAGGCTACCTGGCTGAGAGATAAGCAATTTATGCCTCGTTATCCCATTGAAATGGCGATGGAAGGGCTTGCCGGCTGCGGAATATTCAAAGTAAGTGTCGATAAAGACGGTACAACTAGCAGTATCACGCTTGTCAGTTCAGTACCCGAGAAAAGTATTGCCGGGCCGGCAACCGGAGTTATAAAAGAGTGGAACTGGACCCTGGCAAACGGTAAGTCGCCGGCTGGTGAAGAAAAGTTGATAAGGCTGGATTTCTGCATGGGAGGAAGCTCTCAGGACGAATCTGTTTCAAAGTGTCAGCAGCAGGCTTCCATGTTGTGTGAATAACCTCCGGTTTTCATCGAATGAAGGACAAGTAATGAACGGCCCCAATCCTGACAACAAAGCGCCCATGGCGGGTTTCCCGCAAGTGGGTTATTTGAAGAACTTTATTACTTCTGACAATATCATTGTGGGCGATTATACTTACTATGATGACCCGGACGGTCCAGAGCGCTTTGAGAGTAATGTGCTTTACCATTTTCCCTTTATTGGCGATAAGCTGATTATCGGAAAATTTTGTGCCATCGCCAAAGACGTGAAATTCATTATGAACGGAGCCAATCATAAAATTTCAGGCTTCTCTACGTATCCGTTTCAAATTTTTGGCAACGGGTGGGAGAGAGTGATGCCAGGCGATGGAGAGCTACCCTATAAGGGGGACACTGAAATTGGCAATGACGTATGGATTGGTTACGAGGCTTTGGTAATGCCCGGGGTAAAAATAGGTAACGGGGCAGTCATTGCCAGCAAATCCGTTGTCACTGCAGATGTCCCTGCTTACAGCGTGGTGGGGGGCAATCCTGCGAAAGTCATTAAATACCGTTTTGAGGAAAGTATTATCGAGGCATTACAGTCTGTTGCCTGGTGGAACTGGAGTGCAGAGAAAATCACCGCTAATCTGGAAGCGATAGTGGGGGCGGACATTCACGCACTCCGCCATGCCGGCGGTTTATAAAAACCATTTCCATGCGATAAACAACGCCAGGAAGCCGAACAGATAAATCAGACCACCATAACTTAACAGCGTTACCAGCGGGCTGGCTTTTACGTCATCATTAAGTGCAGCCTGTTTTACCAATTTATGGTTTAACAGAGCAAACATCGGCGTGGTCATGAAGGCCAGTGTCATAGCAAATCCAAGCATGGCGAGCAGGGCAGATTTAAAGAACAACACAATAGCAAAACTGATTACAGCAACAGCACTGAGCACGACAATAAAGATACTTTCCGGCGTATCTTTTTGCCCTTTAAGCAGCATCGCTGCCTCTGCTACAGCCCGCGAATAGCCGTCGTATACCGTAAGGGCGGAGCCGAAAATACACAAAAATGCCACTACGGCTATTAACCAGCGGGCCCACTCACCGATAGTGCCGGCATATAAATCCACCAGTTGCTTTGAAAAGCCAATACCTCCCGAGGCCAGCGTGTTGTCAGCACCGTGTAACACAAGGGCACCCAGTGCCAGAAACACCAGCGCCAGTAACATAGTAGTAAAATAGCCCAGATTAAAGTCGAACAGCGCAGACTGCGGGGTGACTGATTGCGCCTGCTTTTGTTTTTTAAGCCACAGCGATGTGATACCGGAGATCTCTATAGGGGCAGGCATCCATCCCATGGTCACTACCAGAAATCCGACTGCTGCCATTGTCCAGGGCGAAGGGGAAACAAAATCATCAGGCGCCACAGCACCATTTTGCCAGGCCATAAAGGTGGCACCCAGCGTGGCTATCACCAGTGTCACCATAATGACTTTGGAAACTTTGTCTAAGGCTGAATAATGTCCGGCAATCAATATGAACAATATGGCAGCCAGAACAATACCACTTAACACAGGAATACTGGTTGTAAAGGGTACAAAGTAGCCGAGCAGGCTGGCTGCAAACATCAGCAGAGCAGCGGCATTCACAACCGATGAAATGACATTCAGTAACAGGGCGGTGATCAGATAGCCTTTGCCCATTTGCAGGTAGCCATGTTGCAGGGTTTCACCGGTACTGATGGTATAGCTGACCCCGGCCCGGAAAAAAGGATATTTGAGTATGTTGACTGCCAGCACCAGCAGTGCCAGTTGCCAGCCGTAATTTGCACCGGCCTGTGTGGATGCAACGAGGTGGCTGCCACCTATGGCAGCGGTTGCCATCAGTACGCCGGGGCCGAGAAGCTGTGTAAGATGCCGCAAACCGGCAAGGGAAAAGGTGGAATGTGCCAACTCTGTGTTCCTGCTACAGAAGAATTAATTCAGATGAGTTGGCACAGTGTACAACAAACTGCTTTGAGATCAGAGATTAAACGTCACTGATAAGATGTGCAGGGATCTCCCATGAGCCCTGATGAATTTCACCATCCCAAGTCTGCAGTGTTACCCAAATTTTCTGGCCGGCAGTGATGCGTTCCTGAGCCAGACCGTGCACATGCTGTCCGTGTCGTGTGCCATGTAAAATACCGAGTTCGTGCTGCTGTGCTTCTTCAATTGGCAGTGGTTTGTCACCGATATTTAAAAAGCCCTGTCTGATTTCATCAACACCACCGTCCTGAAACATCACCAGAAAATCTTTAACGTAGAGACCGTCATGCTGGTAGGGTTTGTCCTCATCATAAGGCATTGCCGTCAGCGTGAAATCACCGGCTTGGGTTTCCGGCAGACTGGCGGGAAATTCGGGATTAAATGACTGATAGATAAACACGACCGGCAATATCAGCAACAGTGCATTTAACCAGTAGCGTTTTGACGCCGTTTTTTTATTCTTTAAGCGGGCCATGTTAAGCCTCCTGTAAACGTGCAGCTGTTGCTTTCCGGCTGACTGTTCGCGCTTTTGCCAGCCGTAAATACCACATAATGAAACCCGAAACAGACATACCGGAGAGGATTAAACCGAAAACAAACCACAGCAGTTTTGTCCATATTCCGCCGATAGTCCCGAAATGCAACGGGTCAGCGATGTGCATAATGGTTTGCAGGGCATCCATATTTTGCGGGGTAATGGTTTGTGTGATCTCGCCGTTCCACGGGTTAACTGCCAGTTGGAAACTGGCACCATCGTAAAAGGGGTTATTGCCGCCCCCGTACAATTTGTAGGTGTCCCGGTTATGTTCCGGCATCATGATATAACTGGTCTGAAAATTGTCGAAGGTATTCTCTGCCTTTGTAATGGCCTGAGCCAGAGATACCGGCATTGTTGGCGTATTCTGAGAGGATACCGGAAGCGATTGTGCGTCAAGCTGCGCCGGCCAGGGATCCACTTCAATATCTGCATGCCACATGACAGACTGAATAAGATACCAAAGTCCAGTTGCGCTCATGATCACCATGAACCAGATGGACCATACTCCGGCAAGTTTGTGTAAGTCTGCGGTCAGTGTACGCGGCCCCTGATGGCTGCGAATTTTGGGGTTACGGTATGCCTGCCAGAATTTCTTGAAGACGAGTAATCCGGTTATCAACGCCCCGAGCATAACCACAGACATCAAAGAGACCAGATAGTAGCCAAGACTGTAACTGCCATGCCACGGGAAATACAACCATCCGTGTAACGTACGCATGAAACCGATAAAGGTGACACCATCGTTTACTTCCTGGATAGCACCGCTGTAAGGATTAACATATGCGATGGCAAAAGGTTTGTCTGTAGCGGTAAACATGACTTCGTGAGCCATGTAGCTTTCCCGTACACTGACGCCGGTAACATCTGCATCCGGAAAGGTCTTTTTAACGGTGGCGACAGACTCTGCAACAGATTGAGCCTGACGGTTATCGGGGTTTACTGCACGGATATTTTCGTTGGTCAGCCAGGCAAATTCATGGCTCATGACCGCCACGGTACCTGTCAGACATACAAAACTGAATAACACCCACACGGGGAGTGAAAACCAGCCGTGGAGTTGAAAGAGAAAGCGATTAGACACACGCGCCATGCAAAACCTGTCCGAAAGTATAATTTCATTACCGGTTGCAGATTCTAGCGAATATCGCTTTCAATAGAAATGATATTAATTCTTTTTTACATACGCCGCCACCTGCGGAATACGATAACCGGCACCAGCAGCAGAGCCAGAATTCCGGTACTGCCGCCGCCACCTGAGCTTTGACGTTCAGTCACGGCAACACTCACGGCAACACTCACGGTATTGATGCCATCACTCACGGTTACGGTGTAAGAGACTGACGATCCTGCTGCAGAATCCGGGGCCTGAGTACTGTAAACGGAACCTGCTACACCATCTATGGTAAATGAGAGTGTGTCGTTTTCCGGATCGGTAGCGGTTGCCCTGATGGTGATTGTGCTGCCAGCACTGACACTGGCAGGAGATGTAACAGATAAAACCGGGGGCTGATTCGGCGAAATGGTGACGGTGACAGATGCCACAGACTGATTGCCTGAAGGATCAGTTGCGGTTACCTGCAGTACAGCGGTTGTGTCACTTTGTACGGAAGGCGCAGAAATCGTTACTGTCGCAGTATTCGTACCGTTTAAAGTTAATGCCGGACCGGATAACTGCTCCCACGACCAGGTTACCGCATCGCCATTAGGCTCGTCAGCTTCTGCTGTTACAGACAGGCTGTTGCCTGATGACACGACTGCTGTGGCTGTTGAACCGCCGGCAATCGTGACTACCGGTGCGCCTTCGACCTGTACGTCACTGAATACGGCTGCATTCTCAGAGCCTGCGCCCGGTATATTTGTTACCACTGAGGATGCCTCCAGAGATAGCGGACCTGTAGATGCACTGTCTTCCACTGTGACCGCAAACGATAAGGTTGCAGCGGCTGATGTTTGTGCATCAGCGCCGGTGCTTTCACTGTCTGGTTGGGTGACTTCCCAGTACACCCGGTTACCGGTGACACTGCCATTATCAGATACAGAACCAGCAACCAGTGAAACCTTATCAGGCAGGGTAACGCCTACGGTGTAATCGCGATCTTCTCCGGTTGTATTGCTGATGATATTTACGTTGAAGGTCTGCTGGCCACCTCTATTCACACGGCCATCATCAGGCGCCGACATGTAGACATCATTTTCTTCCCGCTCAATGACAACATGGGTCACGCCAACATTACTGTTTTCGCTGCTGCTGGTACCCAGCGCGAAAGCACCAAAGAATTTATCTCCTTCACTGCTGTCTCCAAGATCCCATAAAATACGTAAATCGAAGGGCGAGAGGGCCGCATTAGTTTGCGGACCGGAAACGGTGAGGTTGCCTTCGTCATCAGCATCCACCAGCACATAATCCATCATATAACTGTCGGAGGAGGCTGAAGAGCCTTCCCAGTTCTGTACCACGATAAACCAGGTGCCGGCTTCAGGATTCAGCCGGTCGACGACTTCATCGGCTTCAAGAGAACTGCTTTCTTCGCGGATCTCATCGTCTGAAGGGTTGCCATCGCCATCAGCGTCATAAACAAGGAACAAATCCAGGTCACTGGCGGTGGCATCATAAATTTCTGCATATAAACGCAGCGCACCTTCTTCTACGTTGATTTCTGTGATCACTGTACCGCTGGCAGAATCAAACAGTTCGTCAGGTGTCGGATCTTCACTGACTGTCTCAACCACGGTGGTTACCTGTGTTAATCCGTAAGACTCAAAGTTAAAAGACTCAATTTCTGCTGTCGTAACATCTTTAAGTAATCGGCTGTCTTCATTCCGGTGGGCTGTCAGATCAACAAATTGAGGAATACTGCCATTTGAAGCATACACTGCAACGGGGATGTGTAAATCAGGTGAGGTACTGCTGGTGAGATTTACACTGCCATATGCCCAGGCGTAGTTAGTCGTTCCGAGGGTATCCATGGTAAACGTGAGGGTCTGCGACTGTCCGCTTGCCAGCGAGAATGAGGAGGGCGATACCGTTGTGCTTAATCCGGACGTCACTGCTGTTGCAGTCACTTGCCAGCTTCCTGACCGTGTTGCCGTAACTGTACGGGTCCAGCTGCATGAGGTGACGCAATTTTCATCCACTACGGCGGGCACGTTAAGAGAACGCGGTTCGCCGCCTTCCTGCGGATTAGCAGCGGAATAGTTCGCCGCGGTTTCCTGCATGATAAGCCCGGTTTGCGTGGCCGCGTCTACCTGCAGACGACCTGCGCCCATTTCAAACCAGTTGGCCGCAACATCTGTGCCTGAAAGCGCCACACCGGTATTGGCAGTCATCATCATTGCTGAGCGGATGTTATCAGGTGTCCAGGACGGATGATCCTGCTTGAGCAGTAAAGCCGCGCCCGCCACATGGGGACTTGCCATCGATGTACCTGATGAGTACGCATAGTCTGCTGGGGCCGGTCCGGACTCTTCATGGCCATAGTGTTCATCTGCCCACGCAGCATAAATTTCTACGCCGGGAGCAGAAATTACAGGCGACAATGTACTGATTGAACTGTTCGGACCCCGGGAAGAAAAGTCTGCCAGTTTATCTGCGGTTGTTTCATCAGTGACAACCTCAGCGGTTGCCTCAGTGATGGTGACACGATGGCCGGAACCGGATGCCAGCCATTGTTTCAGTGCATCGCCGGCATCAGCATCTATATGAATACCCGGCACTACGTAGGCATCGTTAGCCAAAAAGCTGTCACCGCCCTGCACATTGGCCAGCACGTAACCTGCGGCACCGCCTTCAGCAACGTTCTTTGCTTTCTGGATCCGCGCAATATCACCACGGTCACAAACGACAATTTGTCCGCTGAATGTACCGGCAGGATAAGGCTCAAGACACTGACCGGGATCGCCGGATGGATCGTTGCCGTTGGGGAAGTCGCCGGCGTATACGATGTCAGCGGTTATTGAACCAGTGTTACTGAAACCCTGCATTGCGGCAGGGGTGTAACTGCCACCGGAAAAGTTTGTGATGGATTTTTCATACGACACTGAGATGCCGTGGGAAGTAGCAGCAACAGCGGTCATCCAGGGTGCATGCTTGTCGGTCGTTGCATCATCGGGACCGTCATTGCCCGCAGACTGGGCAACAAAAATCCCGGCATTATGGGCGTTCAGCCACGCCCGGTTTAAAGGTCCGTCCCAGGGAAAATCGCCGCCTGAAATCGACATGTTCACGGCATCCACGATACCGCTGTCAATAATGTCTTCAACGGCATCCAGCATGACAGATTCAAGACATCCGGTATAAGTGTCGTCATCTTCACCGGGATAGCATACCTGATAAGAAATAATATTCGCGTGAGGCGCTACGCCGGAAACTTCTTCAAAAATATAACCGGTTTCCACACCGTCACTGGCAGTTTGATCGTAGTCGGGGATCACTTCAGCAACATTATAAAGAATGTTCCCTGCAGCGGTTGCTGCTACATGAGAGCCGTGACCATTGTAATCCTCACCGTTTTCGGGGAGGCCTGACGGAAAAATATCAGTGTCGGAATAGGCATTAACTATCGCCGGATAACTATATACGCCGATGAGCTTGTCATTACACAAAGCAGGATAGCTTCCTGCACAGTCTCCGAGGTAATTTCCGCTACCCAGTGGATTGGTGTGAGCATAACCATCGTCACCTGTGGCCGCAAAAGACGGGTGATCTGTGTTGATGCCCGTATCCAGAACCGCAACCACCATGCCTTCACCCAGCACATCAGAACCGGACGAGGTTTCTGTACCGTCCCACATCTGCGGGGCGCCGATAGTGGCCGGTCCCACATAGGCATTCAGTTTATGTAACGTGTCACGACGTACTTTTTTAACCCCTTCTGTTTGTGACAAGGTTTTCGCCTGCGCCGGGGTGAGCTTTGCAGCAAAACCGTTAAAGGCCAGTTGATACTGTGCAAGGGCTTTTGGTATGTCTGTGCCATCAGCGATGGCTGACAATACAGTTGACTGGCGGTTCTTCAGGTGACGACGGTACTGAACGACTGCATCAGAGCGTGTATTTAACTTATTGCGTTTTTTTTCTGAGGACGTCGCGGTAAAACCTTGCAGACCTCCTTCATAGGTGGCCACAGGACTTTCATCCAGTTCAACAATATAAACGGATTTACCGGATTTATGTTTTGCCGTATCCGCCATCAGCGGTAATGAAATAATGCTGCTACCCAGCGCAAATGAAACCGCTAAGGCGATTCGACAATTCATACACTTCTCCCGTTGCCGCGCGCGTTTTTACTTTTTCAGCTAAAAGCTTATACCAGATTTTATAAATCACAGGCCAGTTTTACACTCAGGCTGCCTGAACATCAGTACTTAAAAGTATACCTTCTTAAATATGAACGGCTTATGAACCATTGTCTTTCATTAAACTTTTTATACGGGATGGCTTATGTAAAGTTAAGTGTGACCTTATTTTAAATCAATGTTAAAACCGTAGGATGAAATGACCACGTGAAACCTGTTGAGGCGGATAACCATTTTCCCTTATTGATGTGGCCACCTGTATTTAGCAACACGTATTTTGAGATTTCACACTAGCATTATCACTATCGATATTGCCGTTGTGGCACCACTCAATGAGGGCTTAGTTGTGCAGGACAGAAATCATCTCGCCAGCGTGAAAACCACCCGTCAGGTAAAAATAATAGAAAATGGCCTGATAGACATCCCCATGCTGCAAATTCTGCAGCCGGACGGTACGGTACACCCGGACGCTGAAGAACCGGACATCGCCCGTGATACCGCAGAAAAAATGCTGGAAGTGATGCAGTTCATCCGCATCCTTGATGAACGGATGGTGGCGGCTCAGCGTCAGGGCAGAATAAGTTTTTATCTGGCTTCCACCGGTGAAGAAGCGGCCGCAGTTGCCAGCGCAGCAGCATTAACTAATGATGACATGATCATGTCGCAGTACCGCGAACAGGGCGCTCTGGCATGGAGGGGATATAAAACTGAGCAGTTTATGAATCAAATGTTCAGTAATGAAAAGGATCCGAATAAAGGGCGTCAGATGCCCATCCATTATGGTGATAAAGCGCTCAATTTTATGACCATCTCTTCTCCGTTAGGTACACAGATCCCCCAGGCATCAGGCTATGCCTATGGCCAGAAAATGGCCGGCAAAAAGGCGCTGACGATTTGCTATTTTGGTGAAGGGGCGGCGTCAGAAGGTGATTTTCATGCCGGTCTGAATATGGCCGCGGTGTTGCACTGTCCGGTTATCTTCTTTTGCCGTAATAACGGCTATGCCATTTCAACTCCCGCTGAAGAGCAGTTCGCCGGTGACGGTATTGCCAGCCGGGGTATCGGCTACGGGGTGAAAACAATCCGGGTGGACGGTAATGATCCACTGGCTGTCTATGCCGCCACCAGACAGGCAAAGGAAATTGCGCTTAAAGAAGCGTGTCCTGTGCTTATTGAAGCGATGACATACCGTCTGGCTGCCCATTCTACGTCTGATGATCCCAGTGGTTACCGGTCTAAAGATGAAGAGGAAAAATGGCGTCAGAAGGATCCGGTATTGCGTTTAAGTGAGTGGCTCAAATCAAAAGGCTGGTTTGACGCGGACGCTGTAGAAAAGCGTAAAACAGCGACCCGCGAGTCGGTATTAGCGGCCCTTAAAGAAGCCGAGAAAGTACCGGTTAACCCCATCGACGATATTGTGACAGATGTATACGACCACGTTCCCCGGCATCTCAACGATCAGCTTCAGGCACTTAAGCAACACATCGCCCGTTATCCGCAGGCGTATCCGAAAACAGCAGGGAGAATAAAATAATGGCAAAAATGAATCTGCTGCAGGCAATTAACAATGCGCTTATCACTGTCATGACAGAAGACGAGCGTGTGATGGTATTCGGTGAAGATGTGGGTCACTTTGGTGGTGTATTCCGTGCCACCAGTCATTTGCAGGAGAAATTTGGTAAAGGCCGCTGTTTTAATACGCCGCTTACGGAGCAGGGCATAATCGGCTTTGCCAACGGTCTCGCTGCGCAGGGTTCAGTGCCGGTAGCTGAAATCCAGTTTGGTGATTACATTTTTCCGGCCTTTGACCAGATTGTTAACGAGACGGCGAAATTCCGCTACCGCTCCGGCGGACAATTCAGTTGCGGCACACTGACCATCCGCACGCCGTACGGCGGCGGCATTGCCGGCGGACACTATCACAGCCAGTCTCCGGAAGCCTTCTTTGCTCATTGTCCGGGCTTACGGATTGTGGTGCCGCGTAACCCATATCAGGCAAAAGGTTTGCTGCTGGCCTCTATCCGTGACGACAACCCGGTGTTATTCATGGAGCCGAAACGCCTGTACCGGGCATCAGTTAGCGATGTGCCTGAAGAGGACTATGAATTGCCGCTGGGAAAAGCGGATGTCGTGCAGGAAGGAAAAGATATCACCCTGGTCGGCTGGGGTGCCCAGATCGAAATTCTGCAAAAGGCTGCCGAAAAAGCGCTGGATGATGGCATCAACTGCGAAATTATTGATTTGCGCAGTATTGCCCCCTGGGACGCGCAAACCGTCGCTGAGTCCGTGATGAAAACAGGCCGCTTACTTATCAATCATGAAGCGCCGCTGACCGGCGGCTTTGCCAGTGAGATTGCAGCAACCATTCAGGAGCAGTGTTTCCTGTATCTGGAAGCGCCGGTTGCCAGAGTTTGCGGTCTGGATACGCCGTATCCGCTTTCTCATGAAAAAGAGTACATGCCGGATGAACTTAAAACTTACGAAGCCATTCTCCGTACTATGCATTACTAAGGGCAAACGACAATGACGACAGAATTTATATTGCCTGATATCGGCGAAGGTATCGTGGAATGTGAGCTCCTTGAGTGGCTGGTAGCCGAAGGGGACGTGATAGAAGAAGATCAGCCCGTTGCTGAGGTGATGACAGACAAAGCCACTGTTCAAATTCCTGCCATGCATGCAGGTACGGTAATGAAACTGCACTATCAACCGGGTGACATCGCTAAAGTGCATGCGCCCCTGTTCGCCATGGCTACGTCAGAACAGGTTACAAAGCAGGAACCTGAAGCTGAAAGCGCTGTTACACAAAATCATCCAGCCAGTACAAGTAACACTGGTATTGCCAGCGCCGGCGCAGGTGAAGACTTTTTACTGCCGGATATCGGTGAAGGCATTGTTGAATGTGAGATTGTCAAATGGCAGGTCACTGAGGGTCAGTCTGTTGAAGAAGACCAGGTGGTCGTGGAAGTCATGACTGATAAAGCCGTGGTGGAAATCCCCGCCAAACACGCCGGCGTGATCACAAAGCTTTATTACGGTGAAGGTGATATTGCAAAAGTGCATGCACCTTTGTTTGCTCTGGATCATAGCGACAGTGCAGGAACTTCTTCGCAAAGCGGGCCCGCTCATACACAGGCTGAAGCCTCGGCTTCTCAAACAGCAACTCCTGAAGCGGCAACCTCTGAGAGCGCCGCACGGGAAGGCAGTTTTGAGCCGCCGGTGGCTATTCCCGGAAAAGTACTTGCCAGTCCGGCCGTTCGTCGTATCGCCAGAGAGCATAATATCGATCTCAAATCGGTGCAGGCTTCGGGTAAAAAAGGCAGAGTGCTGAAACAGGATGTCTATCGTGCAGCAGAGTCGTTAAATGCAAACAATGAACTTAACGATGGCTCAAAGCAAACAAAAACGGCATCAGAAGATACCAGGCGACCTGTTGAGTCCGGTGGCAAACGTACGGAGAAGGTACGGGGATTACAGGCGGCGATGGCAAAACAAATGCAATTGTCAGTGCAAACTATTCCGCATTTCACGGTAAGTGATGAACTGGTGATGGATAAGCTCATTGCACTGCGCGCTGAGCTTAAACCGGCCTTCGAAGCGAAAGGCGTTAAACTCAGTTTTATGCCGTTTTTCATTAAAGCACTGTCTCTGGCATTAAAAGAATTTCCGGTGATCAACAGCCAGATGTCTGATGACGGTGAATATTTGCATTATTTTGACGATCATAACGTCGGCTTTGCCGTAGACAGTAAAATTGGCCTGCTGGTGCCTAATATTAAACGGGTTCAGGATTTAAGCCTGTTTGATATAGCTTCACAGATGCAAACCATCATTGAGCAGGCCAGAGAAGGTAAAGTGCCGGCAAGTGCATTGAAGGGTGGTACCGTGTCGGTTTCCAATATTGGTGCACTGGGTGGTATTACTGCCACGCCGGTAATCAATAAACCGGAAGCGGCCATCGTTGCGCTGGGTAAAACGCAAAAACTGCCCCGGTTCGATGATAACGGGAATGTGACGGCCCAGCATATCATGCATGTAAACTGGTCCGGCGATCACCGCATTATAGATGGTGCAACCATGGTGAAGTTTAATAACCTGTGGTGCCATTATTTGCAAAACCCGTCAGCCATGCTGATGCATCTGGCCTGATAAACGGATGTGGAGTAAAGAGCCGGCTTATGGCTCTTTCTCTGCAAAATAACGTGTTACAATAACGTTCTTAATTCATGCGGAACGGATTGTTTGTGTTAAGTTATAAACATGCCTTTCATGCCGGTAACCATGCGGATGTGATCAAACATTTGTGCTGGACCGGTGTCATTCAATACCTGAAGAAAAAAGAGAAGCCTTTCACGCTTTTCGATACCCATGCCGGGGCCGGTTGCTACCCTTTGAACAGTGAACAAACTCAGAAGAACCGTGAGTTTGAGTCTGGTTTCGACCCGTTGTCCGGGGTCAGTGCAACGTCGCCGTTGCTTGCATCTTATTTAAGTGCCATGAACGTTTACTGGCAACAACAACAGTATCCGGGGTCGCCGCTCATTGCTGCCAGAGGCTTACGTTTGCAGGATACCGCGCACCTTATGGAACTGCATCCGGCAGAGGCGGGGATTTTGTCTGAAGTGATCAGAGGCGTGGGTGCCGGTAATGCCCATGTGCATCACCGTGACGGGCTGGAAGGACTGATAGCGATGACGCCGCCGAACCCCAACCGTGGTGCCGTGCTTATTGATCCGCCTTATGAACGCTTTGAAGAATATGCGGATGTTACACGCACGGTAACCAAACTGTTCCGTCGCTGGCAGAATGCGCAGGTTGTTCTGTGGTATCCGTTGTTATCGGCACGGGCGGGTAAAAAGTCCGGTGCCAGCGAGAACATGGTCGATGACTTAAAAGACATTGCAAAAACCGCTTTTGTGGCAGAACTGCATGTAGCGTCGCCCGATGACGATACCGGTATGTACGGTTCCGGCGTCCTCGTGATGAATCCTCCCTGGCAACTGGATGAACAACTCCGTGAAGCGCTGGATGAAGTGTGTTCTCACCTCGGCGCTGACAGTCATGCCAGTGTGACCTGGCTTAAACAGGAAGCTGACGATTGACACAACCCCGCGGGCTTAAACATTTTTATATTCCGGAAGATCAGTCTGTCTATCTTCTGGCACATAAAGATGCCGTCAAGCTCAGGAACTGGGTTGAGTTATGTAATCAGCAGCTACGGCAACTGGGTTACACGCAAACGGGCCTGATCGGTAAAGGTGCATTCGGCTTTGTATTCGCCGGCGTGTCACCCGGCGGTGAGCATCGTGTTTTCAAATTCTCACGGATCAACCTGCCACAGCATGTTCAGGACCGGCTGGAGGAAGAAGCCTTCATGCTGGCGCAGATCAAGCATCCTCTGGTTCCCGCATTATGTGAATTCCAGCAAATAGGTAAACAGGCCATTCTGGTCATGCAGCGTGCTGCCGGTGCCGATATGGAACAGGTGAGTTTACGAAAAGGTATGTTACCGCCACGGTTGATAGTGCGTCTGGCGGTACAGATGGGGGAAGTGCTGCTGGCGCTTCGCCGTCATCAGGTAAATCACGCTCCCCGTCCCGTGGTGCACGGCGATATTAAGCCATCGAATCTGGTGTGGGAAGACGACACTGAAACCGCCCGTTTAATTGACTGGGGTTCATCAGTGTTTGCCCAGCTGGATGAAAATGGTCAGCATACCGGCAACAATGTGATGGATTTGATGTCCGGTGATATGCAGCAAACGAATGCACGTCTGGGTGATGTGTACTTTATCGGTGATGAACAGCTGAACGGGGCATTATCATCTCCGCGTTTTGACGAACAGGGCCTTGCCAGCACGTTGTATGCGCTGGCTTCAGGTCAGTCAAGCCGTTATGGCCGCAAGGTGATTACGCCGCTGTCGCTGGGTTTACCCAAAATGCTGGCAAACATTTTAGACTACATGCTGAGTGATGATTTAACTAAACAAGGTCAGGGCGGTGATTACTTATTTAATCACCTGCATGTACTTCGAAGCATGGTATTCACAGAAGATAAACCGGCGGAATACAAAGCCATGATCCCGTGCTGGTGCGCCCCGCATGAGAAAGACATTGAAACGGTGGTGTACAGCTCCCGTAAATCATTTCTCAGGGAAGCGGCGCTGGTGAATGATGCTGAACTGAAATACATCAACGATGCTCAGTTTGACCGCTACTACAAAAACTATCTTCAGGGGATGGGGGAAACTGAAAAGGGTTTCATTTCTGCTGTCAGCCGGCTGGGCCGTTTTCCGGTAGTAGGTGGTATAGCTATCCGCTGGATGCCCGACGGCATTTATGTGGATTCAAGCCTGAATCTGTACGATGAAAGTCTGAAAGTCTCCTTTGAACAGTCAGTGAACAACGTGATCACGCTGGCAAGAGCTATCCACCGTAAAGGGATATTCAAGTGTTGTTTGTTTAATGCTAAAGACACCCTGCACATTGAAAGGCAGGATGAGTCAGAGCCTTTTATTCCCGGCAGTGAATGCGTGCTCCCTTTTGAGCTGTCCAGAGCGCCTGTTGTGCAGGATAACAGCAGGACGCACTCTTATTTTGAAGACGGTGATGACCCGGATGAACTATTACGTCTGCCAGCCAGTATTATGTCGGTACTGGAAGAACTGAATACAATTCACCATACCGGATGCGTGATATTTGAAGCATTGCCGGCGCATCTGAAAATCCACAGTTATTATACGCTGCTTGATCACAGCCAGCAGGAACGCTTCACTGCGTTACTGGCGGCGCTGGTTCAGGCAGTACCTGATATCAGAGGGATAGGCATTTCCGGCTTTATGAAATTGCCGTATAAAGATACCCGTTACTTTGAGCATTGTGCTCAGTTGCCTGAAAAGTATTACCCCCGTAACCCGAAACAAGCGAATATGGAGACAATAAACGCACATGGCTGAAGTTAAACTCGCTTCACTGATGGAGCTGGAGACTATCGAACAGGGGATCTACCGCGCACAAAGCTGGGATCTCGGATTTCGTGCACTGTTTGGTGGTCAGGTGTTAGGTCAGGCCCTCTCGGCGGCCTACAAGACCGTAGGCGGCGGATTTACTGCCCATTCATTCCACAGCTATTTTCTGTTACCCGGCGATGCTAAAAAGCCGGTCATGTATGATGTGGAAATTGTCCGCGACGGTCGCAGTTTCTGTACCCGTCGGGTGAAAGCCATTCAGGAAGGACGAAATATTTTTTATATGACGGCGTCTTTTCAGTTACCCGAAGACGGGATGGAGCATCAGTTTGCCGTCATGCCCGACGTACCACCGCCGCAGGACATCACGCCCGATATCGCTTTCTATGAAGCCAATTACGAAAAGCTTGCCCGTCCGATGCAGGAAGCACTGAGCTATCACAAGCCGGTTGATATCCGTACGGTTGACGCAGTGAATTCATTTTCTGCAAAGAAACGTGATCCGCTACGTTATATCTGGTTGCGTGCGCAGGAAGAAATGGGCACTGATGCTCAAATTAATCAGGCGTCACTGGCCTATGCGTCTGACTATCATTTTTTAAGTACAGCATTGCAACCCCACGGTGTCTCTATGGCCGACCGTGCACTGCGTATTGCCACTATTGACCATGCTATGTGGTTCCACAAACCGGTGAATTTTAATGAATGGCTGTTATATGTGGCAGAAAGCCCGTTCAGCGGTAATGCCCGTGGCATTGTGAAAGGCCAGATATTCAACCGGCAGGGTGAGCTGGTGGCTTCCACAATGCAGGAAGGATTGATGCGTAAAATTGACCGGCAGGGTGAATAACTGTGCCGGCTATTCTTTGACGGTAACTGGCAGGTGAATACTTTTTTCGCAGAATAAAAAATGCCCGGAATTTTCATCCGGGCCTAGGGGAATGGCTCATTGCTGAGCCGTGCGCTAACTTTTACAAGGGAGAAGTTTTGTGAACTTATTCACAACAGATCGTAACTATAGAACAAAACCGCTCACTTTATAAACAAATTTTTGAAAAAATTTATCGATACATTATCAGAGACTTATTCTCAGTTCCATCCCTGTTTAAAAAACAACAGCTTATTTCTGCTCTGACCAGCCATTAAGATGAACAAAAATTACCCACATGTTGGTCACATTTTATTCAGCAGAACAAATCTAAATCCCGGTGAATGATTAGCCGCCATAGCCATTCATCTTATTTATACCGGGAATGTGCAATTGTCCGTAAACGTTGATAGTGCCACAATAGTTTTACATTTAAATTGCAGTCTGAGGCACGATTATGACAACACCATCAACTTTTATTCCGCCAGAGCGTACCTTAATGGGGCCTGGTCCTTCTGATGTTTCTCCCCGTGTACTTAATGCGATGTGCCGGTCTACCCTGGGGCACCTTGATCCGCTGTTTGTTCAACTTATGGATGAAACAAAGGCGTTACTTCAATATGCATTTAAAACGACCAATGCGCTGACCATGCCGGTTTCTGCACCGGGGTCGGCGGGTATGGAAGCCTGCTTTGTTAATCTGGTAGAACCGGGCGATAAAGTCATCGTGTGCATCAATGGAGTATTCGGTAACCGCATGGTGGAGAACGTAGTCCGCTGTGGTGGTGAGGCCATTAAGGTTGAAGATGAATGGGGACATCAGTCTGATCTCAACAAAGTAGAATCAGCGCTGAAAGCCCATCCTGACGCCAAAATTCTGGCTTTCGTGCATGCAGAGACCTCTACCGGCGTGCGTAACGACGCTCAGGCCCTGTGTAAACTGGCACAGCAATACGATTGTCTGACCATTGTGGATGCCGTTACCTCGCTGGGCGGTATTGAAGTTGATGTGGACGGCTGGGGCATTGATGCCATTTATTCCGGTTCGCAAAAATGTTTAAGTTGTGTGCCGGGTTTATCTCCTGTGTCTTTCAGCGACCGTGCTGTTGACGTTATCAAAGGCCGTACCACGCCGGTTCAGAGCTGGTTCCTCGATATGAATCTTATCGTCGGATACTGGGGGCAGGGCGGCAAACGGGCTTATCATCATACCGCGCCGGTTAACAGTATTTATGCCCTGCACGAATCACTGGTAATGCTGAAAGAAGAAGGTCTGGAGCAGGCATGGCAACGCCATGAGCAGGGTCATGCAAAGCTGGTGGCTGGTCTTGATAAACTGGGTCTGTCTATGGCTGTGGATAAGGCATACCGGTTGCCTCAGCTGAATGCTGTTGTCATTCCTGACGGTGTGGATGATGCACAGGTGCGCAGTCAGTTACTGAATGATTTTAATCTGGAAATCGGTGCCGGTCTTGGTGCGCTGGCCGGAAAAGTCTGGCGTATCGGTCTTATGGGATATGCGTGTAAAGATCGCAATATCGACCATTGTCTGGCCAGCCTTGAAAAGGCGATCCGCTAGTAAGAATTACTGAGCCGGATATCCGGCTCAGGGTTTTAATGCCAGTACCAGCCAGCCCGTTATCAGCGCTATGGCAAAACTCATCAGCGTGCCCAGCATCATGTATTCTGTCAGTCTCATATCCCGCTCCCGGGAAAGATCACCTACGCGGAACACGGTTTTAGTTGCCACCAGAAAACCCAGCCCTGTGTATTCATCGACAAGAATAAAAGACAGCGCCAGTAATCTTTCAACATAACCAATCCAGCGCCCGGCATTGCCCAGGCTTTTTCCTTCTTCTTCACCCTGCGTTTTCTTCAGTTGTTCAGCATGTTGTGACAACAGTTGCCCGATAAGAATACTGGCCGGTTTAAAAATAATGATGTAACCGGTGAGGTAGAGCAGGTTTTCACGGGTCAGCCAGATGTTTTTACTGGTCAGCAGCGAAGCAATATCGATTTTGGTGAATGACAGGGCGACCAGCGCAGTAACGAGAAAGTGAGCAAGCTGGTCCAGTGCAAAGGCAAGATGACTTTTGTGTCCTGCTTTCGCCCAGTCGATGAGAAAATGACTGACAGTAATGACGCCGGCTGCTGCCAGTCCCTGCCATAATCCCGCATCAGCCAGCCACAGCGCCACAAGGGCAAGGACCGCATGTACACCGGCATGAAGAAACAGTGACGGTGATTGCAACCCTTTATCGTGACGGCACTGGATCCATTTAGCCGGTTGCAGGTAAAAATCGCCGATAAAATGGGCGCTCAGCAAAAGCAGAAAGAGTGTCATCCGGCATCGTCCTTTAAGTTGGTGACATAATCGATAAATGGCTCCAGTAAATCCCCGCCGGCCGCTTTTAAGCGTTCGCTGATATTTTGCCGTGAGGTTTGCTGTTGTTCTGCCAGAACCTGGTGTAACGGAAACCCCAGATGAATGTAATGGTACAGCAAATCAGCCTGTTTTTTACTGAGCCGGTTCAGTATGTAGCTTAACTGTGTGCAGATGATACCGGTAGCTATTTGCTGTTCTGCCAGCGGAGTGCGTACAACGATTTCTCCGCTGCGGGCTTCGTCCAGTGCGCGGCCTGATTCAACAAATACCTTGCCGGAAGATGTACCGGGCGTGGCTTTTATCACGGCATCACTGCCCGTTGCCAGCGCCTGGGTGCAATTTACCTGCAACCCGTCTATCTGACTGTTGAGATAGAGCTTGAGTTCAAGCATGGCGGTAACGGCGTCCACCGGTTTTTCGAAAACAAACTGAAAGCCGTCGCCGCGGAATATTTCGAATAAACAGCCTGTACGCGCTTTTATTGCCTCACACTGGCGGGTGAGCGCCGACATGGTGTGCTGGTAATCAGAGGACGTTAAGGCGGTGGATTTGACCAGATCGCCGGTAAGGACCGCAGCCATAGTGGGTTATCCCTGGTTATTGAGTTACTAAGCAAGACTAAATCCTTGCTTTTTGATATGCAAGCCCTGAGTCTTGCTTTTCCTTTTGCAAGGACAGGATATTGCATTGGAAATGACGCTGAATACCAAATGCTATCACCGGCTTTATCGTACAGAGTTCTCCGTTTGTCATAAATAACATGCGGGCAGAAATAAATCCGGTAGACTACGACGCATAACAATAACAGAGAAAATAACGGATTATGCTGCATCGTATTTGGTTATCATTCATTGTTCTCGCCTTTCTGGCCACCGTCTGGCAGGCCTTCTTTGGCGCCTCACCGGGTGGCTTTCAGGATGTGATGCAATCTGTCACCAGCATGGCACAACTCAGCGTGGATATCGCTATTGGTCTGATAGGGGTACTGGCATTCTGGCTGGGTATATTCGAAGTTGCCAAAAAATCAGGCATGATAGAAAAGTTTTCAAGGGTACTGGCACCATTTCTGTGCCGGATCATGCCCGATATTCCCCGCAATCATCCTGCACTTGGCAGCATTACCATGAATATGTCGGCGAACGTACTCGGGCTGGATAACGCTGCTACGCCTTTCGGCATAAAAGCGATGCAGGATATGCAAACTCTGGCAACAGATAAAGAAACCCTCACCAACAGTCAGATCCTGTTTCTGGTACTGAACACGTCTTCAGTGACATTGTTTCCCATTGCGGTTTTTCTCTACCGGGCAGAGCAGGGCGCGGCACAGCCTACTGACGTATTTATTCCTATCTTACTGGCAACCAGCGCTTCTACCATGGCGGGGCTCATCATTACCTGTCTGGTGCAGAGGGTGAACCTGTTTAACCGTGTGGTGGTTTTGTATCTGGCCGGTATTTTTGGTCTGCTGGGTGCAGTGATTGTGTATTTTTCCCATCTGGCAGCAAAAGAGCTGGCAGAGCAGTCTGCCATTGTGGCGAACTTTTTGTTGTTCTCGTTTATTGTTGCGGTACTCGTCACCGGCTGGCGGCGAAAACTCGACACCTATGAATTATTTATAGACGGCGCTAAGAAAGGCTTTAATGTGGCGGTTTCGCTGATCCCGTTTTTATTAGCCATGCTGGTTGCTATTGGGATGCTGAGAGCCAGTGGCATTATGGATATGGTGGTTAACGGCATCGGCTACCTGGTGACCGCTGCAGGCGGCGATCCCCGGTTTGTGGACGGCTTACCTACCGCTATTATGAAACCTCTCAGTGGCAGCGGCGCCAGAGCACTTATGATAGAAACGATGCAACATCACGGCGCAGACTCTTTCGCCGGCAGACTGGCCTCGGTCCTTCAGGGATCGACAGAAACCACGTTCTACGTTATTGCCGTTTATCTCGGGGCCGTGGGGATCAAGCACTCCCGTTATGCCGTAGCATGTTGTCTGGCGGCAGACTTTGCAGGAATTTTTGCTGCAATTTTAGTCAGTTACTGGTTTTTTGGTTAAGTCTTTGTTCACCTGCCGTTCAGTTGACGTAAGCATAATCAGGTCTGACATTTAAATAAGGTGACAGAAATGAATTTAAAACAAATCAGTGCCGCAGTAATCTTCGCAGCGATGCCCGTTCTGGCCAGTGCCCAGGCCATGGAACCGGTTATTCAGGTGAGTGGCAAAGGCTCTTTCTCCGTTGTACCCGATGCCTATACGCTGACATTTGTGATGGAAGAAAAAGGCGAAACTGTGTCAAAACTGAATACACAGATGCAGTCAGACATGAAGTCTGTGCTTAAATTTCTGCTCGACAACGGTATTGAAGAAAAGCACGTGCAGTCCATGCAGGTGAATTTAAACCCGTATTACGAATCTACTCCTCAGGGCCGTGAACAACGGGGATTTGTACTCAGCAGAGAAATTCAGGTAACGGATACGGATATAAATAACTATGACCGTATCATTGACGGCGCTTTATCCCGCGGTATAGATCGTATACAAGGGTTTCAGTTTATTGCCAGTGAGCAGAATAATGCTTACGAAAAGGCCTTGATAAATGCAGTTAAAGACGCCAAATTACGCGCCGGACTGTTAGCAGAAGAACTGGGCGTAAAAACAGGTAAGGTAATTGCAGTGTCAGAGAGCGGCAACAGTTACCCCATGCCGGTGATGAGAATGGAAATGTCCGCGAAGGCTGACAGCTTTTCATCAGCCATGCCCGGTGAACAAGTCGTGGAAGCACGGGTGAACGTCAGCTTCGCGATAGATGAATGAGATTGAGGGTAAGTTGAAAAACGAGTTTTACAAAGATTTACTGACGCAGGCGAAGGGTTTAATGAGCGGTGAGAGCGATCTCATCGCCAACATGGCGAACCTGAGCGCGTTAATGTTTAACCGCATGGAAAAGGTAAACTGGGCCGGATTCTATTTATATAAAGAGGATCAACTTGTGCTCGGGCCTTTTCAGGGCCAGCCCGCCTGCATTCGCATTCCGGTGGGCCGCGGTGTATGCGGCACTGCGGCACAAAGCCTGCAAACTCAACTGGTAGAAGATGTCCACGCGTTTGAAGGCCACATTGCCTGTGACGCCGCATCCAATTCTGAGATCGTTATTCCGCTGGTACTGAACGGCAAATTACTGGGCGTACTGGACATCGACAGTCCCGAATACAGCCGGTTTGACGAAGAAGATAAGGCCGGTCTGGAAGCGCTGGCAGAGGCTTTACTGGATTCTCAGCGATGAAAGAATATGTTGATATCCATGTTGTGCTGGCAACACCGGCCGACATGGAAGACAATTTTGACGAACCCGAAGAGGCAGCAGAGCGGATAAATTTCATTCTGCATTGCATTTACGACAGAGCCGATGAAGATGCAGATACGCACTGGCTTGAGCGTTTATTGCACTATACCTGGGAAACATGGCATCAAACACGCAATTTATTGGACATAGACGACGATGAATTGCTTGATTGGGTTGACCACACGCTGGCAACTTGGGATGATGCTGACAATGAAGATTATTATTAACCACACGTAAAGTATAGATGGAATCACCAGAGAAGTTTTCAAACAGTAAAGAAGTCATCGCCTTTTTGGCAGAAACCTTTCCAAACTGTTTTTCCACCGAGGGCGAAGCACAGCCTCTGAAAATTGGCATTTTTCAGGATCTGGCTCAGCGTTTAGAAAATGAAGAACGGGTTAGCAAAACCTTACTGCGTTCAACATTAAGACATTACACCAACAGCTGGCGTTACCTGCACAGCATCAAAGAAGGCGCTCACCGCGTTGACTTAGATGGTAATCAGGATGCTCAAATTGAAAAAGAGCATGCTGACCACGCAAAGCAGCAGTTGGATGAAAGCAAAGCGAAAGCGGCTGAAAAGCGCAAAGCGAAGCAAAAGACCACTGGCGAAAAGCGTCCCCCCCAACGCAAACCACGCAGCGAAAATGGTGAAAAACCTCAGCAGCGCGGGAAAAAGGGAACTAAATTTAATTCTGAAAGACCAAATAAAACACCACCGGCCAAACTTACCGATGCCGATTGCCAGCCAGGCACATCCGTCACAGTGAAGTTGGGTAAAGCCCCGATGCATGCGGTTATTACTGAAGTCGCTAAAGACGGTATTCACGTGCAACTTGATTCGGGCATGGTGGTAAAAGTCAACGCAGACGCTTTACGTTTGGCGAATTCCAAGAGGTCGTAATATGAAAGAAATCCTTCGCATTTCCATTGCCAGTGCATTTTTAACCGTTGGCATTGGCGCCGGTGCAACTACTACCACTGAACAGGTAGAAGATTTACCCGTTCTGCAGCAGGAAACACAACACAGTGTGGCTGCAAAAAGGGTAAGTGCTTTGTTCACCAGAGCGCACTACAAGGAAATTGCGTTGGATGACGCGTTGTCGGAAAAAATCTACGACCGTTTTCTCCGCTCTCTCGATAACAACAAACAGGTTTTGTTGAAGTCAGATGTGGATGGTTTCGAAAAGTACCGTGATTCTTTTGATGAAGCGTTAAGTCGCGGCAACTTGTCTATCGCTTATGATATGTATAATCAAAGTGCAAAACGTCGTGTTGAGCGCTTTGAGTTTGCGTTAAGCCTGTTAGACAAGCCTTTCAATTTTGAAAAAGCTGACGACAAATTCTACTACGATCGTGAAGACGCAGCATGGCCAACCACAGAAGCAGAGCTGGATGAATTGTGGCGTCAGCGGGTTAAATACGATGCGCTTAATCTGATTATGGCGGATAAAACCTGGGAAGAAGCAAAAGACTTACTGACCAAGCGTTATACCCGTGCCATTAAGCGACTGAAGCAAGCTGAGAGTGAAGACGTTTTCCAGACGGTTATGAACTCTTTTGCCCGCAGCGTTGAAGCGCATACCAGTTACCTGTCTCCCCGAAATGCCGACCGTTTCCAGATGGAAATGAACCTGTCATTTGAAGGCATTGGTGCTGTACTGCAAGCTGAAGATGACTTCACCGTAATCAAAAGTATTGTACCGGGCGGTCCTGCTGATAAATCCAATGCGCTGAAACCGGAAGATAAAATTATTGGTGTGGCGCAGGACGATGAAGAGTTCGTGGATGTTGTAGGCTGGCGTCTGGATGAGGTTGTTGATCTCATTAAAGGACCCAAAGGCAGTACCGTACGCTTACAGGTACAAAAAGGCACGTCAGATACCAAAGCCATGTCTGTGGTCAGTCTGACCCGTGACAAAATCAAGCTGGAAGACCGCGCCGCGAAATCTGAGGTTTATGAGCCGGAAACCGGCCCGTATGCCGGTGAGAAATTAGGCGTTATCACAATTCCCAGTTTCTATAACAACCTGCATGCTGACGTGAAAAAAGAACTGGATTCACTGAAAGCTCAGGACGTCAAAGGCATCATTGTGGATTTACGTGGTAACGGCGGTGGTTCGCTGACAGAAGCGACGTTGCTCACCGGACTGTTCATTGAAAAAGGTCCGGTAGTACAAATTCGCTATGGCGAAGGCAAGGTGAGTGTTAACCGTGATACTGACGGTGTAGTGACTTACGATGGTCCGTTAACAGTACTGGTTGACCGTTACAGTGCGTCTGCATCTGAAATCTTTGCGGCTGCGATGCAGGATTACAGCCGTGCTTTGATTGTGGGTGAGCAAACCTTTGGTAAAGGTACCGTTCAACAGCACCGCGGACTTGGCCGGATTTACGACCTGTATGACAACCCGCTGGGCAGTGTGCAGTTTACCATTGCGAAATTCTACCGTATCGACGGTGGCAGCACCCAGCACAAAGGTGTCGTACCGGACATTAAGTATCCGTCGCCCATTGATCCGGCAGACTGGGGTGAAAGCCAGGAAGAAAATGCATTACCCTGGGACAGCATTGATCGTGCAAACTACACCACTTTTGGTGACAGTCAGAGTGCACTGGATGTGCTGGCAGCCAAGCACAATGCCCGGGTATTGAAAGATCCTGAGTTTATGTATCTCGCCGAAGATATTGACGAGTACAAAAAGAATAAAGACAAAAAATATGTGTCACTGGTGAAATCAGAACGGGAATCAAAGAAAGAAGAATCCCGCGAGAATGATCTGAAACGGGCCAATGAGCGCCTGGCACGTATGGGCAAGGAGCCGGTTGAATCGCTTGACGATTTACCGGATGAGCTTGAAGAGCTGGATCCTTTCCTGGATGAAGCGGCTAACATCACTTTCGACATGTTAGACACCGGTAAATACGCAATACATCAACAATAAAATAAATACTACA
Source organism: Alteromonas sp. (assembly GCF_984505615.1). NCBI lineage: Bacteria > Pseudomonadati > Pseudomonadota > Gammaproteobacteria > Alteromonadales > Alteromonadaceae > Alteromonas > Alteromonas sp. The sequence goes on from NZ_CFHOXV010000036.1 coordinate 24,731, forward strand.
GGGGCTGGTGCCGGGCCAGCCCCTTTTTTGTACCTATAATAAAAATCACACGACAACAAACGATTAAAACAATAATAAAGGGAATACATCCATGGCAATGCGAGGTGAATTTTCATCACGGATCGGATTCATACTGGCTGCTGCCGGTTCCGCCGTCGGTCTCGGAAATATCTGGGGCTTTCCCACGCAAGTCGCCACTAATGGCGGCGCAGCATTTGTACTTGTTTATCTTCTTTTAGCGTTCGTACTGGCTTATCCGGTATTGATGGCTGAACTCATTATTGGCCGTTCCAACCGTGCGAACATGGTGGACGCGCTGACGAATATCTCGGGTAATGTTTCCGGTACGCTTACCGGCCTGTGGGGCTGTGTCACTGTATCCATGATTCTGGCGTTCTACGGCATAGTCGGTGGCTGGATGCTGGCTTATTTCGCTGACGGCATTGTGCAAACCGCTGGTCTTGAAGAGACTTCAGCCTGGCTGATGGGGTTCTCTGACAGCCGCAATATGATTTTTTGCGGCCTGTTTATGTTACTGACCGCTTCTATCGTACTGGGCGGGGTAAAGTCAGGTATCGAAAAATGGTCAGTGCGTTTAATGCCGACATTGGTTGTGATCATCCTGGCATTGATTGTCTATGTAAGCTTTCAACCCGGGGCCGGTGAAGGCTGGGCAGCCTATCTCTTACCTGATTTCTCACGCATTCTCGATCCGGACTTATTAATCAGCGCCATGGGGCAGGCCTTTTTCTCTATGTCCTTAGGGGTCGGTACTATGCTGGTTTACGGCTCTTATCTGTCTAAGCAGGAAAATCTGCCCTCAATAGGTGCATGGGTTGCACTGGTTGATATCGGTGTAGCAATTATTGCCGGTATGCTCATCATTCCCGCTATGTATGTGGCGCTGAATAATGGCGTAGAAATTTTTACTGAAACCGGCGCGTTAATGGACGGGGACCAGTTGATATTCAATGTATTGCCGGCCCTGTTTGAGTCTATCGGCCCTGTCGGTGTACTGGTGTCCGTGGCGTTCTTTGCCCTGATGGTTATTGCTTCTGTGACGTCTTCAATTTCTATGCTGGAAGTACCTGTTGCTTATCTGGTTGAGAACCGCAAACAGCCCCGAAGCCGTGCTGTATGGATCATGGCTGCACTGATTTTTGCTGCCAGTTGTATCATCATTCTTAATTTTGAAAGTCTGTTTGGCCTGGTCATTGCTGCGACTACCCAGTACAGTCAGCCTCTACTCGGATTTGCATTGTGTCTGTTTGCCGGATGGGTATGGCGCAGAGATGCAATTCTGGCGGAACTGAAAGAAGGTTTTGCTGATGCAGAACACAGTCTGTTCTGGAAAATCTGGCCCTGGTATGTGAAATTTGTTTGTCCGGTAGTCATCCTGCTGATGTTCGTCCGTTCTGTCTTATAAGAGTAATAACTACAATGAATAAAACGATTAAAGACCCGTCACTGACGGATGCGCTTATTCCTATTGTTGCACTGGTCATCATGATGGGCAGTGCGGTTTATCTGTTCTCCGACAATTCATCTTTTGGTCCTAACCAGATTGCTCTGTTACTGGGTACCGGCCTCGCTGCTATCATCGGCATGAAAAATGGCCATAGCTGGAAGGAAATCGAAGCAGGCATCGTTAAAGGGATCTCCATGTCACTGGGCGCCTGCCTGATTTTGCTGGCAGTAGGCTCACTGATCGGCACCTGGATGCTGGCCGGTACCGTTCCCACACTCATTTATTACGGGCTTGAGCTACTTAATCCGTCTTTCTTCTATGCAGCAAGCTGTCTGATTTGTGCTGTAGTGGCAATGAGTATCGGCAGTTCGTGGACCACTGCGGCCACAGTCGGTGTTGCCCTGATGGGAGTGGCATCCGGAATGGATATGTCGGCACCAATTACAGCAGGCGCTGTTGTTTCCGGCGCGTATTTCGGCGATAAAATATCACCTCTTTCAGAAACAACGAATCTGGCACCGGCAGTGGCGGGAACGGATCTATTTGAGCATATCCGCTACATGCTCTGGACAACGATCCCCAGCTTTATCATTGCTCTAATCCTGTTCGTTATTCTTGGCTTCAGTGAGTCCGATGCAGCTTCTCTTGAACGCATCGAGCAAATGCAGACATTACTGGGTGAATCATTCTCTCTGGGCTGGTATCTGCTCATTCCGCTGGTTGTGTTACTGACGCTGGCGGTGAAGAAAATGCCGGCATTTCCGGCGGTTTCAATCGGTGCGCTGCTTGGTGGTATCTGGGCCGTGGTGTTTCAGGGGGATGTTGTCGCCGGCATGGCGGACGCGCAGGATTCTCCGGCCATCGGTACGCTGAAAGTGGTGTGGACTGCATTGTTCGACGGCGTCAGTTTTTCCACGCCGGATGAAAACTTAAATGCGCTGCTAAGCCGTGGTGGTATGTCATCAATGTTGAATACTATCTGGCTGATTATCTGCGCGATGTCATTTGGTGCTGTACTTGAGCGGGTTGGCCTGCTTAAGCGGGCAGTGAGTGCAATTCTTCATGGTGCGAAGTCTGCCGGTGACATGATCAGCCGGACGATTCTTACCTGCCTGGGTACAAATCTGGTAACGGCTGACCAGTATATGTCGATTGTTATGCCCGGCCGTATGTACAAACAGGAATTTGAAAAGCGCGGACTGAACCAGCTTAACCTGTCCCGCAGCCTTGAAGACGGCGGCACACTGACCTCACCGTTAATTCCCTGGAACACCTGTGGTGCTTACATGCAGGGCGTATTAATGGTGCATCCGTTTGAATACATCTTCTATACTTTCTTTAACGTAATTAATCCTGTCCTCGCGATTATTTATGCGTATCTGGGCATCAAAATTCTTCGCCTGGACCCTCCCTTCGAGCGCAAAGAGGACGACGGGGAGCGCGCATAACTTTCTTTTTTAAGGAGTACTTATGAGCGTCAATGCAAAACGCCGGCTGGACTACCAGCCGCCGCTTTTTACCATTTCACGGGTAATCATGGATGTAAAACTGCATCCGGTCGCCACACGTATTACAACGAAATCCACAGTAGAAAGAGCAGGGAATCACAATGAACCCCTGTTCCTTGATGGCGAAAAACTCACTTTACATTCTGTAAGCGTTAACGGGCAGCCTTATACCGCCTATGATTTACAGGATGCCGGATTACTACTGAAAGACGTACCTGACAGTTTTGAACTGGTCATCGAGACAGAAACAGACCCGCAAAACAATCAGGCACTGGAAGGCCTGTATCTTTCTGATGGCGTATTTTGTACACAGTGCGAGGCAGAAGGCTTCCGTCGCATCACTTATTTCACTGACCGCCCCGATGTACTGGCGAAATATACCGTCACTGTCAGCGGCGATAAAAAGCAATATCCCACGTTACTGGCAAATGGTAATCCTGTGGATTCAGGGGAAGAAGCCGACGGGACTCACTGGGTCACCTGGGAAGATCCTCATCCTAAACCCAGCTATCTGTTTGCGTTAGTGGCCGGTGATTTTGATTTGCTGGAAGACACTTACCGCACCACCAGCGGCCGAGACGTTAAGCTTGAGCTGTATGTGGATAAAGGTAAGCGTGAACGGGGTCATTTTGCTCTGGAATCTCTGAAACGGGCGATGAAGTGGGATGAAGACACTTTTGGTCTGGAATACGATCTCGATATCTACATGATTGTCGCCGTGGATTTCTTCAATATGGGCGCCATGGAAAACAAAGGCCTGAATATCTTCAACAGCAAATTTGTACTGGCGGATCAGGACAGTGCCACTGATGACGACTTTTTCAACGTCGAATCCGTCATCGCGCACGAGTATTTCCACAACTGGACCGGCAACCGCGTTACCTGCCGCGACTGGTTCCAGCTGAGCCTGAAAGAAGGTCTCACTGTTTTCCGTGATCAGCAATTCAGTGCCGACATGACTTCAGCGCTGAGCAACCGGATAAAGCATGTACGTGTGATGCGGGAACATCAGTTTGCTGAAGATGCCAGTGCGATGAGCCATCCTATCCGTCCTGATGAAGTGATTGAAATGAATAACTTCTACACAGTGACGGTATACGATAAAGGCGCTGAAGTGATCCGCATGTTCCATACGCTTCTCGGCCCTGAGGGCTTCCGCAGAGGCATGGATGAGTATTTCCGGCGTCACGATGGTCAGGCAGTTACCTGCGACGATTTTATTGCGGCTATGCAGACCGCAACAGAAAAAGATCTCAGTCATTTCGCCCGCTGGTACAGTCAGTCCGGTACACCGGTACTGGCCGTTGAAAGGGTTTATGACAAACAGAAACGTACTTTGCACATTACGCTGTCACAGCACACACCGCCGACGGCAGATCAGGCAGAAAAACAGCCCCTGTATATTCCTGTGGCGTTTGAATGTATTGACGACAATGGTCATCACTACAGCGATGATGAAAGCCTGGTACAGAATGGCCTGGTGATCGTGGACAAGCCATCAGTGTCTCTGACTTTTTCGGATGTTCCTGAGTCCTGTTTACCCGTTGTGCTGGGGAATTTCTCAGCGCCTGTGCGGGTAGATAACCCTTTATCTGCCAGAGAATTACTGCAAATTTTCCGTTTTGCTGATGATCCGTTTAATCGCTGGGATGCCATGCAGTCGCTTTACGACTGGTGTATCGGTGAAATAGAGCAGGGCGCAGCCATCCCCGATACGGTTTGGGATTATCTGCGTGAAGTGTTACATGACGAAAAAGCTAATCATGAGCTGCTTGGCGAGTGTTTATCGGTGCCCAGCTTTGAAACCTTGTGTCAGAGCCGCAGCCAGATAAACGTTAAGGCACTGTGTGCAGCCAGAGAAGCATTCTGCCAGCAGTTTGCTGACGCGTTACATGACGGACTGATTGCTGTGTGGCAGGCTATCGAAACCACGGACTACATCTACGATCAGCGTAATGTGAATGCCCGCCGTTGCAAAAATGTGGTACTCGGCCATCTTGCCCGCACATCTCATAGCGCTTCGCTTATACGGGCACAATACGACAGTGCCGACAATATGACTGATGCTCTGGCATCGTTAAAGGCTGCGCAAATCTGTGACGGGGAACTCTTCAGTGACTTAATGACCCGGTTCGGTGAGCGCTGGGAAAAAGAGCCTCTGGTGCTGGACAAATGGTTCGCTTTGCACGCTACCACAGAGCGGGAAGATATTCTGGCACACATCACCATGCTTAAGTCGCACCCTCAGTTCAGTATTGGTAATCCGAACCGGGTGCGTGCACTTATCGGTAGTTTTGCTTTTTACAATTCCACCGGTTTTCACGCTGAAGACGGCAGCGGTTATGAATACGTAACCAGTTATCTGATTGAACTTGATAAACAGAACCCTCAGGTGGCTTCACGCATCGTTACACCACTTACACAGTGGCAAAATTATGCGCCGGTGCACCAGCAACTCATGAAAGCCCAGCTGCAACGGTTGCTGAACCATGAAGGTTTGAGTAAAGACGTGTTTGAAAAAGTCAGTAAGAGTCTGGCCTACGAAAAACGTGACTGATACTACCTATTTTTTTACTCTCTCCTTATCTTACAGCCGGTGTCAGGCGCTTTATGAAAGCGCCGGCGCCTCTGCTGTACTCACTTCAGAATCCGGCAAAAGGGTACAAATACCTGTAAGCCGGCTTCGTCCCTTCGTCGACAGCCGCGGTCTTACCGGCCGGTTCCGGCTCCTTGTCAGCCCCGAAAATAAAATAAAATCCTTCGAGCGATTAAGATAATTTCAGCTAAAAACTGGCGATTTTGCCACTTTTGTTCAATAACTAGTTGAAAGGAAAAATGTTATTACTAGTGTTAACTGGTACGATTAGTTCTTGCGAAACAGGGAAAATGATGTAATCATTTTGTTAACTACCTTGGTTGGTCACACGTCTGCGCGTCGCTACCTGTTATCGTATGCGCTGGATCAGGAGAATAAAAACTATGACAATTAGGCATAGCACATTTAAAAAGACACCAGTTGCCGCTGGTATCATTGCCTTACTTGGTGCCGCCTCTCCGGCTTTAGCCGCAAACTGGCAATTTGGAGATGTTTCAGTATCACTGGATTCCACGTTTACGCTGGCGACCAGTATCCGTGCTGAAGACAGAGACTATAAATTAATCGGAAACAGCAACCATCCCCAGTTTGACTGGTCCGGTTATAACGCTGCGACGAATGTGATTTATCAGCCTGCTGATGTCTGGGCGCAGGCGAACGGTGATTATTCATCAAATAATGACCAGGGAGATTTGTCCTGGGATCCGGGCAAAGCTTTTTCTACCCAGATTTCCGGTAACCACGATTTAGACATTAACATGGGTGACTGGGGTTTCTTTACCCGTGCGTTCTGGTTCTATGACTTTGTTCAGAATGATAACGACAACGTCGCCGCGAACCCCATCACCGGCAGAACACCCGATTTATGTGCAGCCCCGGAAGCTGATGATTTACTCTGTAAAGATTTCCGTATCCTGGATGCGTATTTCTACGGTGATTTCTGGATTGATGATAAACCATTCTCTATCCGTGTCGGTGATCAGGTGATCAGCTGGGGTGAGAGTACGTTTATCCAGCACGGTATCAATACGACTAACCCTGTGGATGTAAACCGTGCCCGTGCTCCGGGTGCTGAATTAAAAGAAGTGTTTATTCCTGTGGGTATGGTGTACGCCTCTCTGGGTCTGACTGATACGGTCAGTTTGTCGGCTTATTACCAGTATCGCTGGGAGCGCAGCTGGTTACCTGTTGCCGGCAGCTATTTCGCGACAAACGATTTTGCCGGTGAGGGTGGTCAGGCAAACAATATTCAGCTCGGCTTTACCGGTAACCCGGATATAGACCTGGATTTCCTGTTAAGCTCATTAAATGGCCTGGGTTCTGCTTTACGCGCAGGTGCTGATGCGTCCACAATCGGGCAGGCATATCTGGCTTATCCCACAAAAGTGGCGGTGCGCGGTTATTCAGACGCTGCTCATGAAGATGCAGACGATCAGGGGCAATACGGTATTCGTCTTACCTGGTTCTCAGAACTGCTGAACGACAGTGAACTCAGTTTCTACCACATTAATTATCACAGTCAGCGTCCGCTGATTTCCGGTATTACGTCTGATTTCTCGCAGGAAGGTATTGCGTCAGATCTGGCTATGCTGGCGACCACAGAAATCACTAAAGATAACATTACTCAGCTGGAAGCGTTCACTGAAGCGAAGTTCTATTATCCTGAAGACATTCAGTTGTACGGTTTCAGTTTTAACACCAACATTGAGAGCTGGGCACTGGCCGGTGAATTTGCTTACCGTGTTGATGAACCGTTACAAATCGACGATGTAGAATTGCTCTACATGGGTATGCCGGAACAGCTTGCTAACACAGGCTACCGTCCTGACTTATCCGGTATTTCTCAGTTAAACAACATCGGCCGGGCAGTGGGACCGGGTGAAACAGCTGAAGGTTTTGTATTCTCAGATACCTGGCAGGCTCAGTTTACCTTGTCTCAGGTATTTGGTCCGGCACTGGGTACAGATAACCTGATTGTTCTGGGTGAAGTTGGCTATGTAAATATCGTCGATTTTCCGGACCCTTCAGTATTGCGTCTGAACGCACCCGGTACAGGCAGAACGCCGTCACTTGAGCCTACAGCAGACGGCAATCCACGTGTTGGTTTACACACAGGTTTATCAAACGGACCTGAAACAAATCCGTTTGCTACAGATGATGCCTGGGGCTACCGTTTACTGGCCGTTGCTGATTTCAACAACGTGTTCTCAGGCGTAAATATGCAAACCCGTGCAACGTTCTCACATGATGTGAAAGGGACAACACCCGATCCGTTGTATGTTTTCCTCGAAGATTCAAAATCAGCCAGTCTGGCATTTACCTTTAATTATCTGAGCAGCTGGTCAGCCACTGCATCTTACAGTGCATTCTGGGGTGGTGTGGGTACAACAAACCAGCTGTCAGATCGTGATTTTGTATCTTTCAACATCAAGTATTCGATTTAAGGGGTATCGTATGTTAAGAAAAGCAGGTCTTATTGCTGCTGCGTTGTCGGTAGCGCTGTCATCTACAGCCATGGCGGCAGTGTCTCAGGCAGAAGCCGATAAATTGGGTAACAGCCTGACACCACTGGGTGGTGAGGCTGCTGCCAATGCTGATGGCAGCATTCCGGCTTATACCGGCGGGATAACATCCGCACCGGCCGGTTACTCTGCTGGTGACCATCATCCGGACCCTTATCCGGGTGATCAGGTATTGTTTGAGATCACAGGTCAAAATTATAAAGAGTATGCGGACTTTCTGTCCGACGGTCAGAAAAAGCTGTTCGAAACCTATCCGGATACATACCGTATGCCGGTTTATGAAAGCCGCCGCTCAGCGTCTAACCCTCAGTTTGTTTATGATGCGACCAAAGCAAACGCAACCCGTGCATCACTGATTGAATCCGGAAACGGTATCAAAGGTGCGGCAACGGGCATTCCGTTCCCTGTACCGCAAAATGGTCTGGAAGCAATCTGGAATCACATTCTGCGTTATCGCGGTCAGGCTGTTCAGCGTTTTGGCGGTCAGGCTGCTGTAACGTCATCCGGTGATTACAATCTCATTGGTTTTGACGAGAAACTGCTGATCAAGTATTCCAATGAGAATGCGAAGCCGGAAGAACTTGAAGAAGATAACATTCTGTTCTTCTTCAAACAGAAAATCACTGAGCCAGCCCGCCTTGCCGGCGATATTCTTCTGGTTAAGGAAACCGTTGACCAGGTGAAAGAGCCCCGTGAAGCGTGGAAGTATAATACGGGTCGTAAACGTCTGAACCGTGTTCCGCAAATTGCTTATGATACACCGGGTACCGAGGCCGATGGTCTGCGTACTACAGACGACTTCGATATGTACAATGGTTCTCCTGACCGTTACAACTGGGAGCTGAAGGGCAAAAAAGAAATGTACGTTGCTTACAACAACTACAAGTTGCACAGCGATCAGGTGAAGTATGAAGACATTTTGCAACCTAATCACATCAATCCGGATCTGACCCGCTGGGAAAAGCACCGTGTATGGGTGGTTGAGGCAACCTTAAAAGAGGGCTTGCGTCACATTTACCAGAAACGTGTTTTCTTCCTTGATGAAGACAGCTGGCAGATTCAGGAAGCAGACATGTACGACAAGAATGGTGAGTTGTACCGCGTCGCGATGACGTACGGTGTGAACTACTATGATGTGCCGACCCAATGGTCTACACTGGATGTGTATCATGATTTGAATTCCCGTCGTTACCTGGCAATTGGTCTGGATAACGAAGAAAAAATGTATGATTTCACTATCCAGCCACGTGAAGCCGAATTCACATCTCAGGCTCTCAGACGGGAAGGCCGTTAATTCTACAGAATCAAACGGTTGGCAGTGCCAACCGTTTTTGTATTGTTCTGCGCTATTAGGATAATAAGACTTATGAAAAGCACTCTGGCGGCGATTATCGCGTTGTCGGCACTGTTTTCTGTCCATGCTCAGGAAGCTTATCAGGCTCCGCTGGTAACGAAATCAGTACTGCTCGATATCGATACTGCAGACTACGTTGTTGTGGCCGGGGAAAGAGGCCATATTCTGACGTCATCAGACGGCGAGAACTTTGTTCAGCAGGCCGTACCTGTCACTGCCACCCTGACAGCGGTGGATATTGTTGGCGACGACGTATGGGTGGCCGGGCATGATGCAACCATATTGCATTCATCTGACCGTGGCACTACGTGGACAGTGCAAATGTCTGCCCCCGAACTGGAAAAGCCCTTTCTCGACATTCTCTTTTTTGATCATCAGCATGGCGTTGCTGCGGGGGCTTATGGTTTATTCTTCCGCACCCGTGATGGCGGTAAAACCTGGAACCGGGAGCTGCACGCTACGTTACTCAATCCCTACGATCAGGAATATCTTGATGAAGTAAAGCGGGATACACCGGAATACTACGAAGAGGAACTCCGCGCCATTTTGCCTCACCTGAATAAACTGGAGCAGGTGGGAGAAGCCCTTTACCTGGTCGGTGAAGCAGGTCTGGTCGCCATGAGTGACAATATGGGAGAAACATGGACCCGTATGGATACCACCTATGAAGGGTCTTTTCTGGACGTTGCTGAGACAGCAGATGACACTATCGTCATCGCCGGCCTGCGGGGACACACCTTTGTCCGTCGCGGGACAGGTGAGTGGGAAAACGTACCGACCTGTCTGTCTGGCTCGCTGAATAAGATTTTACCGGCCGGTGATCGTGTACGCCTGTTCGGGAATAACGGTATGATGATTTCAGTTCCGGCATCGCTGGAAACAAGCGAGTTCGATCCCTGGGGTCCTGCAGACAGTTGTGAGCCGGTTGACGGTCTCAGCCGCGAACAACTTAAGGACAAAGCCAGTATCGTCAGCGTTGCACGATTTAACGGTCATCTTATCGCTGTCACGGCGAATGGTATCAAACAACTGGATATGGATTAAAACACTGACATGGCAAGTTTTACCTCGCTTTTAGAAAGACTAATTTTCGGATACCGGAAAGTTGTAGTCGGGCTCTTTCTGCTGGCCACAGTGTACCTTGGCTATCAGGCGTCGATGATGCATCTGGACGCCGGTTTCGAAAAAAATGTGCCGCTTAATCATGAATACATGAAAACCTACATGGCTCACCGCAGTGATTTCGGCGGTGCCAACAGCGTACTGGTTTCTGTGTGTGATACCAGCGGGAATATTTATAACCAGCACTTTATGGACACATTGCAACAAGTCCATGATGCGTTGTTTTTTATCAATGGTGTGGACCGTTCGCTGGTTGTCAGCCTGTTTGCCCCGTCTACCCGTTTTACCGAAATTGTTGAAGGAGGTTTTTCCGGCGGACCGGTTATCCCTGCGGATTTCGACTCATCACGGCCGGCAGCACTGGAGCAGGTCGCTACCAATGTGGAAAAGGCTAAAATTGTTGGCCGCCAGGTATCCAACGATTACAGTTGTGCCATGGTGACTGCGCAGTTACTTGATCTCGACCCGAAAACCGGCGCTCCGCTGGATATGCTCAAAGTCGCAGATGACCTGGAACAACAGGTCAGAGGCCAGTTTGAATCGGATAAGGTCAGCATACATATCATCGGCTTCTCCAAAATGATTGGTGATGTGGCAAATGGCGCAAAAGACGTGGTGCTTTTCTTCGCCATAGCCCTGGCTATCACTGCTGTAATGGTTTACTTCTTCTCCCGCAGTATCATGATGACGTTGTTGCCCTTAATTTGCTCTGTGGTAGCTGTTGTCTGGCAGCTGGGCTTACTGACGGTGCTGGGATTCGGTCTTGACCCTATGTCAATTCTGGTGCCTTTCCTGGTGTTTGCCATTGGTGTCAGTCACGGCGTGCAGATGATTAACGCTGTGGAGAAAAAGGTGGTAGCGGGCATGGGCGCGCAACATGCAGCCATGAGTGCGTTCCGTGCTTTACTTGTGCCCGGCGGCATTGCTCTGCTTTCCGATACAGTCGGTTTCATGACTTTACTGGTTATTGATATCGGTATTATCCGGGAACTGGCCATTACTGCTAGCATGGGGGTCGCCGTCATTATTCTGACCAACCTTATTTTGCTGCCGGTACTTATGAGCTTCCTGAAGCTGGATGACAAATATGTTCAGCAGTTCAATAAAAAAGAACAACGGAACACTGCTTTCTGGAATGCGATTGCAGCTTGCACTCACAAAAAGCCGGCCATTATCATCATGGCTGTGACGACTGCCTTATTTATTTTCGGCTTGATACAATCCCAGCAAATGAAGATAGGTGACTTACATGCCGGTGCGCCGTCTTTGCAGGAGAGTTCCCGCTATAACCAGGATACTTTCCTGATCACCGACAAGTACTCGGTGACCGTGGACTATCTGTCGGTGGTAGTAGAAACCTCGCCGGAAGCCTGCACATCGTACAGTGTCATGCGTGCAATGGATGACTTTCAGTGGAAGATGACTAACGTTAAAGGCGTGCAATCGGCCGTCTCGCTGGCGTCAGTGGCAAAAGGCGTCAATGCCGGTTACAACGAGGGCAATATTAAATGGCAGGTACTGCCCCGGAATCAGCAGACTCTGGCGCAGGATATTTCGCTGGTACCCACTTCATCCGGTTTATTAAACGGAGACTGTTCGGTAATGCCGGTCATTTTGTTTATGGAAGATCACAAAGCTGAGACCATTTCTCATGTGGTTGATGCTGTGAAAGCATTCCGTAAAGAATATGAAACCGACGACATGAAGTTCAAACTGGCCTCCGGACCTGTGGGCGTAATGGCGGCGACCAATGAAGCCGTGGAAGCGGCCCAGGGCCCGATGATGGTATACGTGTTTGGTGCGGTCATTGTACTTTGTCTTATCAGCTTCCGTTCCGTAAGAGCGACTTTATCTGTTGTATTACCGCTTTATGTGGTGTCGGTGCTGGCACAGGCGCTGATGACTTTTCTTCAAATCGGGCTGACCGTGTCTACACTACCAGTAATCGCACTGGGTGTTGGCATTGGCGTAGATTATGGTATCTACATACTTTCTACCATGAGTCATAAACTCAAATCCGGTGAGACAGTGCAACAGGCTTACCTGGATGCACTGAAAGAGCGGGGAAGTGCAGTACTCTTCACGGGGATCACACTGGCAGTTGGTGTGAGCACCTGGGTGTTTTCCTCACTGAAATTCCAGATGGATATGGGTATTTTGCTGACATTTATGTTCCTTGTGAACATGCTGGGCGCGATTATTGTGCTGCCGGCACTGTCCAGATTCCTCTGGTTAAGTAAAAACGCCCCTGATGCATAAAATATTTTTGCATAAGTAACTACAAAAAAGGGCCGTTTGGCCCTTTTTTTTATGCGTTTTCTGCATAGTTATCTATGCTGTTAATAAAGCGTTAAAACTCCTCTTTCAATAAGGCCGGAGATTAGCGAAAATAGGTAAGGATTCTGTGCACTTACGACTAATAAAGGTTAAACCATGACAGTCACCTCACAGCGGCAGTCGGTGCTGCTTGATAATGTTTTCTCACTCATCGAAAAGAAAGTCGATGCGCAGCAAAATGCGCTGGTTAAACAATTCGGCCAACATCTTTTCCAGACAATTTCTAATGATGACCTGGAAGATCGCAACGACAGCGACCTCTACGGGGCTACATTAAGTTTGTGGAACGAGTTTTCCTCGTTCGATCCGTCGTCACCGTATATCCGGGTTTTCAATCCTGAAATCGCCAAACATGGCTGGCATTCAAGCCATACCATCGTTGAAATTATCGTGCGGGACATGCCTTTCCTGGTTGATTCCGTACGCATGTCGCTGAACCGCCTGAATATTACTTCTCATCTCATGTTGCACAGCCCCATCTGGCTGAAACGTGGTGATAAAGGGCAGGTGGAAGCCTTTTACGAAAGCGGCAAGAAAACCAAAGCAGCCGTCAAAGAAACCGTGTTGCTGATTGAAATCGACAGACAGACCGCGAAAAAAGATATTGATAAACTTACCAAAGAACTTCGTTCAGTAGTTGACGAAGTCTCCCTTGCGGTTGAAGACTGGCAGTCCATGTCGGGTAAGCTGGCAACCGTTATTAAAGATGCTGACAAACACAACTGGCCGGTAGATGCCGATAAGAAAGCCCAGACTCTGCAGTTTTTAAGCTGGCTGGCTGATCATAATTTCACCATGATGGGCTACCGTTATTACGACGCCCGTGCCATTGAAGGTGATTACCGCTGGATCCCTGATAATGACAGCAGCCTGGGGCTGATGAAAAAGTCTGTCAGCGATCGTGAGCGTCTGATTTCTAATTTACCGTCGTCTGCGCGGGCTGAAGCCCTGAGTCAGAATCCGCTGATGTTGACTAAAACCAATTCACGCTCACGGGTACACCGTCCTGCCTATATGGACTATGTGGGTGTGAAGGTATTCAACAGCGATGGTGCTGTTGTTGGTGAACACCGTTTCCTCGGTCTTTTCAGTGCTTCTTTCTACAACTCAAGTGCCACTGAAGTGCCGGTGCTGGCGTCAAAAATTAAAGAAATCTGTACGTTATCCGGCTATGAGCCGGGTACCCACGCGTACAAAGCGTTCGTGAATATTATTGAAACTTATCCACGGGATGAGTTGTTGCAAACACCTGCTGCGGAAATGGCTCAAATCATCATGGGTATCTTTCAGATGCAGGAGCGGGGCATTACCCGGTTGTTCGTTCGCAAGGATGTATTTGGCCGCTTTATTTCCTGTATGGTGTTTGTGCCCAGAGAGCGCTACAACACCCAGTTGCGTAAAGATACCCAGAACCTGCTGCAGCGCTCATTTGGTACTGATGAAGAAATCGAATTTACGACGTTCTTCTCTGAATCTGTGTATGCCAGAACGCACTATATCGCCCGCGTCAAAAACAACAATGTGGAATACGATGTGAAGGAAATCGAGCAAAACATTATTGAGCTCACCAAAACCTGGAATGACCGTCTGGCATCTGCCATAAAGGCAGCCCATGGTGAAGCATCAGGTAAAGCACTGGAACGCAAGTACACCAACGCTTTTTCCCGCAGTTATATGGAGCAGAACCTGCCCAGCGCTGCCCTGATTGATATGGAAAAACTCGAATTACTGAGTGATGATCATACGCTGGATATGTTGTTTTACCGTCCGCAGGAAGAAAGTGCTGACAGTCAGGTTGTTAAACTGAAACTGTTCCACCGTGCAGAGCCTATTCACCTTTCTGACGTGTTACCTATGCTGGAAAACTTCGGCTTGCGCGTTATCGATGAAAGTCCGTACAAAGTCAATTGCGCCGATTCGTCGCTGAACTGGGTAATGGACTTCACCATGCTTCATAAGTCCGGTAAAGACCTGGACATGGAGCAGGCACAGGCGCTGTTTCAGGATGCGTTTGCCAAAGTGTGGACAAACACACTGGAAGATGATGCCTTTAACCGCCTGATCCTGGGTGCCGGCATGACCGGTCGTAAAGTAACCATTCTTCGTGCCTACGCAAAATATATGCGTCAGACAGGCAGCTCTTTCAGCCGCGATTACATTGCCAATACGCTGTCTGCCTATCCTGACATTGCCAAGAAACTGGTGGAATTTTTCGACTTACGTTTCGACCCGTTTAAAAAGCGCAGTAAGAAAAAAGAAGATGCGCTGCTTGATTCAATCAAAGTAGCGCTGGATAACGTCAGCAACCTGGACGACGACCGGATCATCCGCCGTTATCTGGATATGATGCTGGCGACACTCCGCACCAACTTCTACCAGAGCGACGATGCCGGCAACGAAAAGCCGTATGTATCGTTCAAGATGATGCCGGAAATGATTCCGGAAATGCCGCTGCCATTGCCCAAATTTGAAATCTTTGTGTACAGCCCCCGTGTGGAAGGTGTGCATTTACGTGGCGGCAAAGTGGCGCGGGGTGGTCTGCGTTGGTCTGACCGTCAGGAAGATTTCCGCACTGAGATCCTTGGCCTGGTGAAAGCTCAGCAAGTTAAAAATACTGTTATTGTGCCTGTAGGTGCAAAAGGTGGTTTTGTATGTAAAAAACTGCCAACAACAGGCGGAAGAGCGGCATTCCAGGCAGAAGGTCAGGCGTGCTACCGTACGTTTATCCGCAGCCTGCTGGATATCACAGATAACATTGTAAATGGCGAAGTTGTGCCACCAAAAGATGTGGTGCGCCTGGACGAAGACGATCCGTATCTGGTTGTTGCTGCAGATAAAGGCACGGCCACGTTCTCAGACATCGCAAACGGCATTTCTGAAGAATATAACTTCTGGCTGGGCGACGCTTTTGCTTCCGGTGGCAGCGTGGGCTACGACCATAAGAAAATGGGGATTACGGCCCGTGGTGCATGGGAATCGGTTAAGCGCCATTTCCGTGAAGTGGGTATCGACTGTCAGACGACAGATTTCACTGCGGTGGGTGTAGGTGATATGGCCGGTGATGTTTTCGGTAACGGTATGTTGCTGTCAAAACACACCCGGTTAATTGCTGCGTTTAACCACCTGCACATTTTCTTCGATCCTGATCCGGATGCAGCTTCAACTTGGGAAGAGCGTAAGCGACTGTTTGAAAACCCGGGATTAAGCTGGGAAGACTATGACAGTAAGCTGATTTCTAAAGGCGGTGGTATTTTCAGCCGTGCGAGTAAGTCCATTAAGCTTACACCGGAAATGAAAAAATGGCTGGGTACCCGTCAGGTGACGATGACACCGAACGAGCTTATTCATAATATCCTCAAAATGCCCGTCGATTTGATCTGGAACGGTGGTATCGGTACTTATATTAAGAGTACCAAAGAGTCTCATGCTGAAGTGGGAGACCGCGCCAATGATGATTTACGTGTTAACGGTAAAGACGTTAAGGCGAAAATTGTGGGTGAGGGCGGTAACCTGGGTCTTACGCAGCTTGGCCGTGTGGAATATGCCGCAAACGGCGGCCGCGTGAATACCGACTTTATTGATAACGTGGGCGGTGTGGACTGCTCAGACAATGAAGTTAACATTAAAATTCTGCTTAACAGCCTGGTGAGTAACGGTGATTTAACCGTTAAACAGCGAAACAAACTGCTGTACGACATGACCGATGATGTGGCCAAAATCGTGCTGGAAGATTGCTACCGTCAAACGCAGTCGATTTCCATTACAGAACGGGCAGGTGTATCGCAACTAAAAGAACAGCTGCGGTTCATCCATGGTCTTGAGCGTGAAGGACGTCTTAACCGGGAACTGGAATTTATTCCTACCGATGATGAAATTTCAGATCGCGTGGCGAAAGACCGGGGACTTACCCGTCCGGAACTGAGTGTGCTGATTGCTTACGGCAAAATGGTACTCAAAGACGCGTTTAATATTCCGGAGATCACAGAGAATCCGTATCACGGTAAACTGCTGGTCAATGCTTTCCCGCCGGTACTGCGTGACAAGTATCCGGAGCAGATGGAACAGCATCCGCTGCGTGGCGAAATTATCGCAACCAAGTTAACCAATAACATTGTTAACGATATGGGCCTGAATTTCGTATTCCGTATGCAGGAAGAGACCGGTGCAACAGTGGATGAAATCGCTGATGCTTACGCGGTGGTGAAAGGTATTTTCAATATCGATCCGCTCTGGCGCAAAGTTGAAGCGCTGGACAATGTCATCGACGCTGATCTGCAACTGAGAATTCTGGAGAGTGCCCGTCGTATTATGCGCCGCACTGCGCGCTGGTATATCCGTCATGGCAATAAATCTCTGGGTATTCATTCCGCGATTGAAGCTTACCGCGCTACCTTTGATAACCTTGCCAGTAACATGCAGAATTATCTGGTCGCTGATGAATATGCTTCATTGCAGAAAGAGGCGGCAAAACTGGTAGATAAAGGTGTACCGGAAGATATTGCCACGCAGGTGTCCAGTTTCTCGAATCTGTTCTCCAGTCTCGACCTGGCGCAAATTGATGAAACAGACAGCCATGATACGTCTGTCATTGCCAAGCTGTACTTCCAGTTGGGCGCGAAACTTGAACTGCACTGGTTCCTGGCGCAAATAACCAACCAGAACGTCAGTAACCACTGGCAGGCCCTGGCAAGAGCGTCCTACCGTGAAGAGCTTGACTGGCAACAGCGCTCCATTACGCTGAACTTGTTACAGTCGCGTCCTGACAGCAAAGATGCCGACGAAATTCTGCAAAGCTGGATGGACAATAATCAGGCTCTGCTGAAACGCTGGTACCACATGATGTCAGAGTTCAAAACCAGCTCTACACATGAATTTGCGAAATTTTCTGTGGCTTTACGTGAATTGATGCTTTTAAGCGCCAAGTCTAGCCATTAGAATACGCCTATTCAGAAACGACGAAGCCCTGTTTTGACAGGGCTTTTTCTTAGAGAAAGACCATGCAATCCATCGCCCAGAAAATTTTGCTCCAGTGCGAGCCCGAAAAAAGCCACGATTTTGCCATCAAGTGGCTGCACAGAACCCAGCATACGCCGCTGAAATTACTGTACAGTAATGAAACTATCAGTAAGCCGGTAAAAGTTGCCGGGATCACATTCCCAAATGCGGTAGGTCTGGCTGCCGGTCTGGATAAAAACGGCGAATGTATTGATGCGTTTGGCAGCATGGGCTTCGGATTCGTAGAAGTCGGTACAGTAACACCCCGACCGCAACCGGGTAACCCCAAGCCCCGTATTTTCCGCCTGCCGGAAAAGCACGCTATCATTAACCGCATGGGTTTTAATAATCACGGTGTGGATCATCTGGTCAGTCAGGTAAAAGCGTCCCGTTTCGAAGGGCCGGTGGGAATCAACATCGGTAAAAACAAAGATACGGAAGAAGCTAACGCCATTGATGATTACCTCATTTGTCTGAACAAAGTGTATCCTTACGCCAGCTACGTGACAGTGAATATTTCATCTCCCAATACGCCGGGACTGCGTAACCTTCAGTATGGCGAAGCACTGGATAAACTGCTTAACGGTCTGAAAGATGCACAGGAAAAGCTGTGTCAGTCACATGGTAAATATGTGCCCCTGTTCATCAAAATCGCGCCGGATCTGGCGGATAATGAAATTGAAAGCATCGCCCGTTCACTGATCAACAGTAAAATGGACGGAGTGATTGCTACAAATACCACGCTAAGCCGTGACAGTGTTCAGGGACTGAAACACGCTGATGAAGCCGGCGGTTTAAGTGGCGATGTTCTGACGGAAATGAGTCTGGATGTGACACGCAAATTGTCTGCTGCACTTGATCGCGCAATTCCAATCATCGGCGTGGGCGGTATTCATGACGCGCAGACTGCAAAAGACCGGCTCGCCGCCGGCGCTTCACTGGTACAGGTATATTCGGCGTTTATCTATCAGGGGCCGTCACTAGTGAAAAACATCGTAAAGGCGCTGTAAAAGCCCTTTTACTTCGATTATTTTTAATCACTGCGCGGGTGCAGAACGTGTGCAGTTTCTATGAGTGTTATGAATCAAATTATTGTTACAACCAGCCGTGGTCTGGATGAGCTGTTAAAAGCTGAAATTGAAGCGCTTTGTCCTGATACTGCTTGTCGCTTATCGCCCGGCACAGTAACGTTTACTGGCACCCTTGAACAGGCCTATACCGTTTGTTTATGGTCCAGGCTGGCGAACCGTGTTATCTGGGTGCTGGCCGATGGAAAGTGTGACTCAGCAGAATCGTTGTACGATACCGCTTCCTCCGTTGACTGGCAGCAACACCTGCGGGCCAGTGACACGCTGAGTGTACAGTTCAACGGCACCAACCATGCTATTAAAAATTCTCAGTTCGGTGCTGTGCGAATAAAAGACGCCATTGTTGATCAGTTTATGGAAGAGTTAGATCAACGGCCGTCTGTAGAAAAGAAATTTTCAGACTTTCCTATCTGGGCCCGCTTACACCGGGACAATGTGGTTATCGGCCTGGATATGTCCGGAAACAGTCTTCACCAGAGAGCTTACCGTTCGAAAACCGGTGAAGCACCGTTAAAAGAACACGTGGCATGCGCCATGCTGATCCGCTCAGGCTGGACAGCAAACACAGATAAACCGCTCACGGATCTGTTCTGTGGTTCGGGCACCATCGCTATTGAAGCAGCGTACATTGCCAGAAATATTGCTCCCGGCATCAAACGCAGTTACTGGGGCTTCAGTCGCTGGTTGCAACATAACCAGCCGCTGTGGGACAAGATTAACGATGATGCTCTGGCAGCACAAAAGCCCTGTGATATTCGTATTACTGCTACAGATATTGACCGTAAGCTCATCAATATTGCCCGCACGAATGCCGATCAGGCCGGTGTATTTAAAGACATTCATTTTGATAGCTGCGATGCGCTGAAAGCTGAACCTCAGGTTAAAGAAGCCGGTTATCTGGTGAGTAACCCGCCTTATGGCGAACGGCTCGGCGAACTCACAGACCTTATCCCGACCTTTTCAGAACTGGGTAAGCAGTTGAAAGCGGCCTGGTCAGGCTGGCATGTGTCCCTGCTCAGCAGCAACCGCGATTTGTTGCGAATGATGAAACTGCGCTCGTCAAAAGACTACGGCATGAATAACGGTAAGCTGGAATGCCGGCTGGTTAATTATGTCATGGATGAAGACAACTGCCGGCAATTTGGGTCAGACGGGGTGAATCACGAATTCGCTAACCGGCTGAAAAAGAATCTTAAAAAGCTAAAAAGTTGGGTAAAGCAACAGGACACCAACTGTTACCGTATTTATGACGCCGATTTGCCTGATTACAATGTGGCTATTGATGTGTATGGTGACTGGCTGGTTGTGCAGGAATATGCACCACCGAAAACCATTTCTGAAGACAAAGCACGTCGCCGCTTACAGGAAGTACTGTTGCATTTGCCTGCAGTAACCGGCACAAACCCTAAGCAAATTGCGTTAAAAGTGCGCAGCCAGCAAAAGGGTAAAAACCAGTACGAAAAAATGGATCAGAAAGGTGATCGGCTGACTGTTTACGAAAACGGTGCGAAACTGCTGGTTAACCTGACAGATTATCTTGATACAGGATTATTTCTGGATCACCGTGACACCCGTAAACTGGTGTCACAACGGGTGAAAAATAAAGATGTTCTGAACCTGTTTTCATATACTGGCAGTGTCTCTGTGCACGCTGCATTGGGTGGTGCCCGTTCTGTGACTACTGTCGATATGTCGAAAACCTATCTGGACTGGGCGAAAGACAACATGACACTGAATAAAGTGAAAGGCGCCAATGCCTTTATTCAGGCTGATTGTACGACCTGGCTAAAAACGCACCCCGGCAAATACGATTTTATTTTTATCGACCCGCCGTCGTTTTCAAATTCAAAACGTATGCAGGACACCTTTGATGTTCAGCGCGACCACGTTGCTTTGCTGAAAGATGCGTTCCGTTGTTTGAATGATGGCGGCGAAGTGATGTTTTCGAATAACCGCCGGGGCTTCAAGCTTGATGCTGATGCGTTAGCCGGAGCCGGATATAAAGACATTGAAGATATTACCGCAAAGACTATTCCGGAAGATTTCGCCCGTCATGCAAATATTCACCAATGCTGGACGTTGAAGAAGTGAAATTAGCGTTTTATACAGGACCGGGTTGTCATTTATGTGATCTTGCCAGTGATGTGCTGGCACAAACTCACCAGGCGCCGTTGCTGGACATTACAAAATGTAACATCCGCGACGACGCAAACCTGTATCATCTGTATGCAGTCCGTATTCCTGTGATCAAACGCATGGATACCGGTGCCGAACTTGGCTGGCCTTTTGACGTAGAACAGGCAGAATCCTTTTTATCATGAGTGTAATTCAGTTAAAAAACATCACCGTTATCTACGGTAATCCGCCATTACTTGATGGCGTTGAATTAGTGGTTCAACCCGGTGAACGGGTGTGCCTGGTCGGACGAAATGGCAGTGGAAAATCCACGCTTATGAAAGTGCTGGCCGGAGACATTATCGCTGACGACGGGCAGCGTATTATCGACAGTAAAACCATTGTTGCGAGACTCGAACAGGATCCTCCGCAAACTGTTGATATCTCACTGTTTGACTATGTGGCCGAAGGGCTTGCCGATGTGGGCGATATTCTAAAGCAGTATTTTCATCAGACCCGTAAGGTGTCGGAAGATCCTTCCGAAGCCAACCTGAATAAACTGCAACACCTGCAGGAAGCGCTCGAAAGCCGTGATGCCTGGCAGTTCGAGCAGCAAATAGAACAAACCCTTACCATGCTGAAACTGGATGCGGACATGTCTTTGTCCACGCTGTCCGGTGGCTGGAGAAGAAAAGCGGCACTGGCCAGAGCGCTGGTGCGTCAGCCCGATTTATTACTACTTGATGAGCCGACTAACCACCTTGATATTGAAATGATTCGCTGGCTGGAACAAAGCTTAACGGCGTTCCGCGGTGCAATTGTTTTTATCAGTCACGACCGTGCATTCATTCGCAACATGGCAACCCGTATTGTGGATCTCGACCGTGGTTCGCTGACCAGTTACCCCGGTAACTACGCCACCTACCTGGAAAAGAAACAGCAGGATCTGGATATCGAGGCTGCCCAGAATGCAGAGTTTGATAAGAAACTCGCTCAGGAAGAAGTGTGGATTCGTCAGGGCATTAAAGCCCGCAGGACCCGTAATGAGGGCAGGGTAAGGGCACTTAAAAAGCTTCGTGAAACCCGCAAAGCCCGTCGCGAAACCCAGGGCAATGCCGTTGTGGCACAACATGCCGGCTCCCGCTCAGGTAAAATGGTGTTTGAGGTAACTGATGCCAGTTACAGCTACGGCGAGAAAGCCATTGTTAAACACCTTAACCTAAACCTGTTAAGGGGTGATAAATTAGCGCTCATCGGCCCGAACGGTAGCGGTAAATCTACCCTTATCAAGTTATTACTGGGTGAGCTGGCTCCCCAATCCGGTAACGTCCGCCAGGGCGTTAATCTGGAAGTCGCGTATTTTGATCAGCATCGCCACGGCCTGGAACTTGAGAAGTCAGTCATTGACGCTGTTGGTGACGGAAAGCGTGATTTGATGGTGAATGGGCACCCCAGACATGTGATCAGCTATCTGCAGGACTATTTATTTACCCCGGAGCGTGTGAATGCCCCGGTAAAATCCCTGTCAGGTGGTGAGAAAAACCGTCTGATGCTGGCAAAGCTGATGCTGAAACCCAGCAACTTACTGGTGCTCGACGAACCGACCAACGACCTGGACGTTGAGACGCTGGAAATGCTGGAAACCTTGCTGAATGAATATGAAGGCACGGTATTACTTGTCAGCCACGACCGTGAGTTTGTAGATAACGTCGCTAACAGTTGCCTGGTGTTTGAAGGCGAAGGTGAGCTCAAAGAATTTATCGGCGGCTTCACAGATGTGGAGAGCTGGTATAAGCAAAATGCAGCACAGAAAACTGCAGAGGCAAAGGTAAAAGATGAAACTAAACCGGTTTCTGACAGTCCTAAGCCAAAGTCTTCAGTACGCAAGACGAAAAAGTTATCATATAAAGATCAACGTGAACTGGATTCTCTGCCTGCAGAGATAGAAACGCTGGAAACCGCGTTAGCAGAATTACAGGAACAAGTGAATGATCCTGAGTTTTTTAAACAAACTGCCGACAGCACAGCCGCAACTCTGGCCACGTTATCAGAAACAGAAGAAACCCTATCCCGGAAATATGCGCGCTGGGATGAACTGGAAAGCATGCTGGAAGACACTCAGCAGTAATTAGGATTATAAATGAAATTAACACAGCTTGCCGCTGCCATGGCAATGACCACTGCGTCAGCTTCTGCCCTGGCCGCCACCTATACAGTCACACCTGTACCAGTCAGGGATATCAGTATTAACAATTTTGCCCAGTCTATCGATGAGTCCGGCTTCACGGTGACGATGACTTCGGCAGAATTTAATCCGCCCATCGACCTCGATTTTCTGGAAGAATCCGGATTTATCGACAACAATGCATCGACTTTCGAAAGTGAAGACGACGTCAGACAGGGCATTTTCTCAGATGTGGATTACACCACGATTGTTACCGGTTTACTGTCTCACAGCACGACTGCCCGGAATGCTTTTGTTTACCAGCACCTGACGCCTTACCGCTCGTATATCACAGATACGACAGATGCCGATCTCATCCCAGGTCTGGATGCGTGGTCGGAACTGTTTGATGATTACGCCCATGCGGTTACAACCTATGCACGTGACAGTCTGAACGGTGATTATGTTACCGGCTCAACTGAAGGCCCGTACTACGAGCTGGATTATGAAGATGAAGACGGCAACGATACCACTTATGTACTTAACGACATCAAGTCTACGGCCTTTGTCAGTGTAAATGGTGAAACCAAACTGCTGGCTTCTGAAGACGATACGTTAAACGGTCTCAGTCAGGCGTTTGCCATTAACAATAATCTTCAGGTTGTGGGTAACAGCATGGTTGACCACATTGAAGGCATTGATGACGCCATTGAAGCCTGTGAAGAAGAAGAAACCCGTGGTGACATTCCTGTAGAATATTGCTACCGCAGTATCCGTGTAGACGCATCTTCAGATACATCCACCTACGGCTTCCGTTTACCGGCTGTGGGCGACCGTTCAACGCCGGGTGTGCACATCCGTGCCACTGTCTGGCAGTTAGATGCCAACGGCAACACGATTACTACCGATACTTATCCGCTTGTGTTTGAACCTGATGCGGATGATGAGTCTGCATACTGGTCGCTGGCGCAGGATATTAATGATCAGGGTATCGCTGTAGGTGCGTCATCTCTTGACGAAATTGCTTACATCCGCCGTCCTTCCGGTTATAGCTATGAGCGCCTGAATGTTGCAGTGAGTTATGCAGAGGGCGAAACAACCGAAATGTTACCCCGTGACGAAAATATCATGTCTGAAGCAGTTGCCATTAACAATGACAACTGGGTAACAGGTTACGTACTACGTGCCCCTAATGATACTGCCCGTAACCGTGTGTTCGTTTACAACCTGGACACAGGTGAAGCACTGTATCCGGAAGGCTTCTTTACCAATGCCGGCGCAGAAGGTAAGGGCATCAACAATAACAACATTGTGGTTGGCTCGTCAGAATACGACTCCACTGTTGATACAAACCGTGAAACCCACGGCTTCATGTACGACATTGAAGCGAAAGAAATGACGGATCTGAACGATCTGTTACCTTGTGACAGTGTTTACACCATTGTCGACGCCATTGATATCAATGACAGCAATGAGATTATTGCAAATGCCCGCTACCGTACCGGTGAGCGTTATGTAACGGGTGTGGAAGTCATTGACGATGAAGGTGAAACGCCCATCGACGATACCATTATTGCAGTGAAACTCACGCCACTGGAAAACGGTGAAGTGGAGACCTGTGACATTCCTGAAGATGAAATTGACGATGTGGCTTACGAGCGTAAAGGTGCGGCAATTTCTCCATGGTGGCTGTTATTAACAGGCGGCTTACTCGCGTTCAGACGACGTAAACAGTAAAGTGAAATGAGCACTGTTTAGCCGCTGCAGAGCGCGTAAACTGTGCTAAATATGTACAGCGAACCCATCAAAAACCGCACCCTTGTGCGGTTTAATTAGATGGTCCGCCTCACCTCTAAGCTAGTCTTAGAGTTAGGCAAT
>NZ_CFHOXV010000037.1:0-44366 GCF_984505615.1 Alteromonas sp.
ACAGGGCTATTCCGGAAAAGACACGATTTATCTGCTCACTCCTGACCGGTTCGCTAACGGCGACGAATCCAATGATTCTCTTGAAAACTACACAGATAAACTAAACCGTGAAGAAGCCGGTGGCAGGCACGGTGGAGATATTCAGGGGATTATTGATCACCTCGATTATCTGTCAGATATGGGGTTTACGCAGATATGGAGTATGCCATTGCTGGAAAATGCCATGGACAGTTATTCTTATCATGGCTATGCCATCACTGACTACTATCAGATTGATCCGCGATACGGTTCAAATGACCTTTATAAGACACTGAGCGAACGTGCAGCAGAGCAGGGGATCGGTGTGATCATGGATATGGTGTTGAATCATATCGGCAGCGGGCACCCATGGACAACCTCTCCCCCTGATAAAGACTGGATCCACCACGACGGCAATTTTTCTGCCACCACGCATATCCGTGAAACTCTGCATGATCCTCACGGTGCAGAAGCCGACAAACTGGCATTCAGTGACGGCTGGTTCGTTCCGTCAATGCCGGACTTAAATCAGCAGAATCCCTTTCTCGCCAATTATCTGATTCAAAATGCTGTCTGGTGGGTGGAGTATGCCGGTTTAAGCGGTATTCGCGTGGACACTTATTCCTATTCCGATAAGGACTTCCTGTCTGCATGGACAGCCAGACTCATGAAGGAATATCCGTCACTGAATATTGTCGGGGAAGAATGGTCGGTGAATCCGGTAATTACTTCTTACTGGCAGTCCGGCACCCTGAGACAGGACGGTTATGAATCTTCGCTACCGTCAGTGATGGATTTTCCTCTGCAACACACCCTTGTCTCTGCCCTGAAAGAAGAAGAGTCGTGGGGAAGCGGGCTCAAAAAACTGTACGAGTTACTCGCCGGGGATTTCATCTACGGTGATGCCGGTAACCTGGTGGTATTTGCAGATAACCACGATATGAGCCGGATCTACACGCAACTGGATCAGGATATGGCGCTGTGGAAAATGGCCATGACAGTGGTGCTGACAACGCGGGGTATTCCGCAGGTATTCTACGGCACTGAAATTCTGATGGATAATGCTGGCACAGAAGATCATGGCATTATTCGCAGTGATTTTCCGGGCGGCTGGTCGGGAGATGAGTCATCGGCATTTTCTTATGAAAGCGACAGTGCCCGCTCTGTGGAAGCACAGCAATTTATCCGTCAGCTTTTACACATCAGAAAGCAATATCCGTTACTTTTCGAAGGACAACTCACGCAGTACGTACCGGAGGATGGCACTTACGTTTATTTCCGGCATAACGGGAAAGCGGATGCGCAAATTATGGTGGTAATTAACAAAAACGGTAAAAAGGACGTAAACTTACAGCGTTTCAGTGAGCGCATGGCTGGTGTAAAAACGTTACAGCAGGCCGGTGACGATGAAATAATGGCAGCCGGAAACTCCTTGTCAGTGCCTGAGCACAGTGCAACGGTGTGGATCCTGAATCAATAATAATAACGGACAGAATATGAATAACAAACAGCCTGTATTACCGTTCTGGCAAGTCTGGAATGTCAGCTTTGGCTTTCTCGGCGTACAGTTTGGTTTCGCTTTGCAAAATGCCAACGTCAGCCGCATTTTATCTGATCTCGGTGCAGACCTTCATTCGCTGGCATTGTTCTGGCTGGTGGCGCCGGTGATGGGGTTGATCATTCAGCCCGTGGTCGGCAGTGCGTCTGACCGCACATGGAATCGCCTTGGCCGCCGCCGTCCATATATTCTCGCCGGTGCCTTTGCCGCCGGCCTGGGTATGATCCTGATGCCGAATGCTCCCTTATTTGTCACCATCATGGCGCCCATGTTGTTCGGTGCATTGATGCTGGCATTGATGGATGCCTCCTTTAATGTTTGCTTTCAGCCATTCCGTTCTCTGGTATCGGATATGGTGCCAGCCAGCCAGCGCAACCTGGGTTATTCGGTGCAGTCATTACTGATCAACATTGGCGCAGTTATCGGCTCAATTCTTCCTTTTGTTCTGACTAATGTAGCGGGTCTCAATAATACCGCATCGCCCGGACAGGTGGCTCCGTCGGTAATTTGGGCATTCTATATTGGTGCTACCGTATTGCTTGGCTCAGTACTCTGGACGGTGTTTCGCACTAAAGAATACGCGCCGTCAGATTACGCCCGTTATAAAGGATTGCAGACAGATTCTGAAGACAAAACAGAAAAAACCGGATTCTTCAAACTTGTGGCAACCATGCCCGCCACGATGAAACAACTTGCAGTGGTGCAGTTTTTCTCCTGGTTTGCGTTGTACATCATGTGGGTTTACACCATGCCGGCTATCACCCAGCACATCTGGGGAGTGGATAAACAGTGGTTTGATCCTGCATTTATTGCTGCTGCGGGTAGTGTGCCTGCTGATGTGATTGCAGCGAAAGGTGCTGCCGGTGACTGGGTAGGTATTCTTTTTGCCGCATACAGTGTGTTTGCCGCCGTATTTTCCGTGTTTCTTGCCCGCCTGGCAGATACATTTGGCCGCAAAACCGTTTATGCCTCTTCACTGGTATTAGGGGGACTGGGTTATATCAGTTTCCTGATATCCGGAGACATCAGTCCGGTACACGTGAATTTATTTATTACAGACGTCACGGTACCACAGGGCGCTGTCAATCTGGTGTTTCCCATGATCGGAGTAGGAATTGCCTGGGCTGCTATTCTGGCTATGCCTTATGCCATGCTGGCCGGCGCACTTCCTGCAGATAAAACCGGTGTGTATATGGGCATATTTAACTTCACAGTAGCCATTCCGCAGATCGTTGCAGGACTCACTGCAGGCTGGATACTGAGCAGGGTATTTGAAAACACCGCCATCAATATCATTGTGGTGGCCGGTGTTTCCATGCTTTGCGCAGCAGTGGCGGTATTTTTTGTTAAAGAAAAAGAAATCCATGCCGTCGCCTCACAGAATACGGCAGGAGAATTACAATGAGAATAAGTCACACAATGTATGCGATTGCCAGCGTATTAACCCTGAGCGGGTGTGAAAATACGCCAGATTCTTCCCTGTCAGAAGGGATGCCGGAAAGTACAAACACATCCTTTATAAGAGGTACTGCAGAGCCTTTCAGTGCTGAAGCCGTTTACTTCATTATGACTGATCGCTTTGTCGACGGCGATAAACAAAACAATTACGAAACTCAGGGCGGTGATCACCCCAGCTGGAATTTGCCTCTTAATGGTCCCGACGGTGCAACAGCTAACGTAGGCTACATGGGCGGTGACTTGCAGGGTGTGGTCAACAATATTGATTTCATCAAAGATATGGGCTTTACCGCGGTGTGGTTAACACCGGTAGTCGATAACCCTGATCAGGCATTTACCGGCAGTGAACCTATTACGTTTGGCGGCCAGTTTAAAGATGGGGGTAAAACCGGTTACCACGGCTATTGGGCGACAAATTTCTATCAGCCCGACGAACATCTGATCAGTGCCAGCTTGTCGGTCAAAGACTATACCACTGCCATGCATGATGCCGGCCTCAAAACCGTGTTTGATATTGTCGCCAATCACGGCTCTCCCAGTTTTTCAATGCCGCAGGATCAACCGGGATTCGGTGAAATTTATGATGCACAGGGAAAGCTGGTTGCCGATCATATTAATACGCTGCCTTCTGAACTGGATACCACTCAGCCTTTGCAGGCATTTTTCCACGACTACCCGGACCTGGTGGAGCTGTCTAATCTCGATGAGTCAAATCCGGACGTTCAGGATTACCTGATTAATTCTTATCTTTACTGGATAGAGCAGGGCGCTGATGCATTCCGGATCGATACTATCCGGCATGTGCCTCATCATTTCTGGCGCACGATGTCTGACCGTATACGTGCAGAACATCCCGGTTTCTTTATGTTCGGGGAGAGTTTTCAGTATGATGCGAACTTTATTGCCCAGCATACGCTGCCTAAAAACGGCAATATCAGCGTGTTGGATTTCCCTATGCAAAAGGCCATGGTCAGTGTGTTCGGGACTGAAAATGCAGGATTCGAAACGTTAAGCAGTGCACTGCATCTTACCCACGGGCCTTATCATAATCCCTATGATCTGACCACTTTTTACGATAATCACGATATGCCCCGGATGAATGCTACGGATGACGGCTTTATCGATGCCCATAACTGGCTGTTCACTTCACGGGGTATACCGGTGGTTTATCAGGGCTCAGAGACCGGCTTTATGCGCGGCACAGCAGAGCACAGCGGAAACCGTAACTATTACGGACAAGATAATGTGGATAAGGCGCCGCAGCACCGTATCTATCAGTCTCTGTCTGCTATTGCTCATGTTCGTAAAGCCACACCGGCATTACAGCGTGGCTTACAAACCATGCTCGAACTGAATGGTGAAAAAGCCGCCTTCTACCGTGTTGTAATGGATGACAGCGCACAACAGACAGCCCTTGTATTGTTGAATAAAGGTGATACACCAGTTTCTTTTGAGATAGCAGAGTACATGCAAAACGGACGCTGGAGTGAACAACTAAGTGGCAGTGAAAAGGAAGTGAACAACCGCGTTTTAACCAGTGAAGTCAGCCCTCACAGCGTACAGGTCTGGTTGCGGGACGGTCCGCTCAGTGATGACAATTTTATTCAGCATCTGCATGAGCAGATAGCGAATCAGTAATGACACAGGGGTTGCAAAAGCAACCCCTTTTCTTTTTGATTTTCAGTATTTTTTTCCGCCACAGGACTCGCGGATGATGAGCTCTGCAGACATCAGAAAATCACTGACGATTTGTTTATTAATCGCCTTAAGCAGGCTGGTAACCAGTAATTCGCCTGCCAGCCTGGTATCCTGTTGCACGGTGGTCAGGGCCGGCGTAGTAAAAGCGGAGATACTGATGTTGTCGTAGCCGGTGACGGCGATGTCCTGCGGTACCCTGTATGGTGTTTCTTTCAACGCCTGTAACACACCGGTAGCAATCAGATCTGATGCACACACCACGGCGTCAGGCTTTTGTTCAGAATGAAGAATTTTACGGATAGCCTGCGCACCGGCTTCTTCAGTAGAGTTTGCATCAATACGGATAAAGTCACCGGCATCAATGCCGGCGTCTTTTAATGCCTGTGAGTAACCCTGATAGCGGGCCAGGAATTCCGGCGCATGTCCGCCGGCATCACCGATAAACGCAAACCGCCGGTGTCCATTTTTCACCAGGTGGGTGGTGAGATCATAACCGCCCTGAAAGTTATCACAGCCGATGCTGATACCGGGATGATCTTCATCTTTAGCCCCCCAGCGCACAAAATGGGTACCCTGATTTTCAAGTTGGGCCAGTTTGTCCCGCCAGGCGGTGTAGTCACCGTAGCCGAGCAGAATGATACCGTCAGCTTTTTTCGAGTCTTCAAACTCAGCGTGCCAGTCATCGTCCAGATTCTGAAAAGACACCAGCAAATCGTAACCGGCGGCAGAACTCGCCCTTGTTATGCTTCCCAGCATGTTCAGGAAAAACGGGTTGATCATTGAGTCGTCAGACGTGGGATCTTCAAACAGCAGTAATGCAATAGTATTGCTTTTCTGTTTACGCAGGTTGCTGGCGTTTTTGTCTACTTTGTAGTTCAGTTCTTTGGCAATACGTTGCACCCGCTCGCGGGTTTCTTTATTTACCAGCGGGCTGTTACTGAGCGCCCTTGAGACCGTGGACTGGGATACGCCGGCCAGGTGAGCAATATCAAAAGACGTGGCTTTTTCTTTCATGCCTGTTACTGAAAGGGTTTAAAGTGGTTATGTTACCATACTTAACGCTGATAAGTGTCTGAGTTAATTGCCCGGACAGCGGTTTTCGTTGTAAATTTAGCCGTTCGGGCAGGGCGATTTCAATTAATCATAGTGACCCGCCGGGCAACCGGTTATACTCGGCGATTATTATGTCAGAACAGATTTTCATTTAAGGGGAAAGGGCGAATGGCGGAAACGGAACATCATCCGACCAATTTTATCCGGCAGATTATTGAAAAAGATCTTGCTGCAGGTGTTCATGATTCTATAAAAACACGTTTCCCACCGGAACCGAACGGTTTTTTACACATTGGACATGCGAAGTCTATTTGTCTGAATTTTGGTGTAGCCAGTGATTACAACGGTACGTGTAATCTGCGCTTTGATGACACCAACCCGGCGAAAGAAGATATCGCTTACGTCAATTCCATTAAGGAAGACGTAAACTGGTTGGGTTTCCAGTGGAATGGTGATGCCCGTTATTCTTCGGATTACTTCGATTTGCTGCATGGCTATGCGATGGAGCTTATTGATAAAGGTCTGGCTTATGTGGATTTCTCCAGCCAGGAAACCATGCGTGAACTGCGCGGGACACTGACAGAACCCGGTAAAAACAGTCCTTACCGTGATACCGATCCTGCGACCAACCGTGCAGAATTTGAGAAAATGACTGCCGGTGAATATGCGGAAGGTCAGTGTTCACTGCGTGCAAAAATTGACATGACATCCCCGTTCATGTGTATGCGGGATCCGGTGATCTACCGGGTGAAATTCGCACACCATCACCAGACCGGTGAGAAATGGTGCGTTTATCCCATGTACGATTTCACCCACTGTATCTCAGACGCCATCGAGGGGATCACCCACTCTCTGTGTACACTGGAATTCCAGGATAACCGCAGACTCTATGACTGGGTGATTGAGAATATCTCAATCGAATGCACACCCCGACAGTATGAATTCTCCCGGCTGAATCTGGAATACACGGTGTTGAGTAAACGCCGTCTTATTCAACTGGTTGAAGAAAATCACGTGAGCGGCTGGGATGATCCCAGAATGCCTACCATCGCCGGTTTGCGCCGCAGAGGCTATACGCCTGCGTCTGTGCGTGAATTTTGTAAGCGTATCGGCGTAACCAAAATGGATAACATGGTGGAAATGGGCATGCTGGAAGCCTGTATCCGCGATGATCTGAACGTTAACGCTCCCCGTGCAATGGCTGTTCTTGACCCGGTTAAACTGGTTATTGAAAATTACCCTGAGGGTGAGTCTGAATCATTACAGGCACCTAATCATCCGAATGATGAATCTATGGGCAGCCGCACAATTCCTTTCAGCCGCGAAGTGTGGATTGAAGCGGAAGACTTCCGTGAAGAAGCGAATAAAAAGTTTAAACGTCTGGTACTCGGCAAAGAAGTGCGTTTACGTAATGCTTATGTGGTAAAAGCTGAACGTGTCGAAAAAGATGCGGATGGTAATATCACTACCATTTTCTGCACTTATGACGATGAAACTCTGGGTAAAGATCCTGCTGATGGCCGTAAGGTTAAAGGTGTAATCCACTGGGTTGATGCCAGTGCAGGTGTGAAAGCAGAATTCCGCTTGTATGACCGTCTGTTTAACGTACCGAATCCGGCAGCGGAAGAGAATTTTACGGATGCCATAAATCCTGCTTCTCTTGAAGTGAAATCCGGTTTCGTTGAACCGGGATTAACGGAAAATCCGTTAGCCGGAGGCTGGCAGTTTGAGCGCACCGGTTACTTCTGTCTGGATAAAGATTCATCTGATACCCTCAGTGTGTTTAACCGTACAGTAGGACTGCGGGATTCCTGGGCTAAGATTGCTGACTAGTCCTGTTAAAGTTTCTTATTTAAAACCGCAGTTTATCTGCGGTTTTTTTATGCGTATTTCTCATTGATGCTGGCCGTAGTGTTGCGTAATCTGTAAAAAACAGTTCATAACAGGGATCATCATGAAACGGGGAATTCTGGCACTCACTTCACTTTTGTCTTTCTCAGCCATGCCGGCAACCTTTCCGGTGTACTTTCTCGGCGGACAATCCAATATGCAGGGATACGGCGTCAGTAAAGATCTTGAACCTCTTTACAGTAAACCTGCTGACAATATTTATATGTTTGCCGGCAATGCGGTTTCAGATGATGACCTTTCAGGCGGTAAAGGTGTCTGGGCACCACTGCAGCCCGGTACGGGTAAGGGTTTTAAATCTAATGGCCGGGTGAGCCTGTACAGTGACAAGTTTGGTCCGGAAGTTTCATTTGGTCATCAACTCTATTCACTGAACAATAACCAGCCCTTTGCCATTATAAAGTACGCCAAAGGAGGTTCGGCGATTGCTGAAGGGATTGGCCACGGCAGCTGGTATCCTTTTTATCGCGACAACACCGGCGTTAACCAGTTCGACCACTTCCTCACGACTATCCGCAATGCATTTTCTCCTGTTGATATCGATCTTGACGGTGAAGTTGATAACCTTGTACCGGCTGGTATTGTTTGGATGCAGGGTGAGTCTGATGCGGCAGAAACGAAAGAGATTGCATTGGCGTATCAGGCAAATTTAAAAGAGTTGATGGCGCTGATAAGAGCGGCCTTACGGGATGACGATTTACCTGTCGTGATTGGAAAAATTACTGATTCGGGGTTGGATGACGAAGACGGCATGCGGATGAATTATCATAAAATTGTTCAGCAGGGACAGAAGGCTTTTGTGGAAAATGATGTGTGTGCGGCTTATGTGACAACTCTGGACAAAGAGACGCATCTGGATGACGGATGGCACTATCAAAGTGAAGGATATGTCCATCTGGGCGAAGAATTCGCAGCTGCCATGCTTAAATTGCAGCAAACCTGTGGTCAGCGGTAAGCGATGGATGGCGCATGGAAAACGGGGAGCGTAACGCTCCCCGTTTTGTATTTATAAGCAATAAACCTTATTTCGGCTGACAGTCAATTGACTGGCCATTCACATTCAGACTGTCATTACCCATCAGATACAGATACGCCGGCATCAAATCAGCCGGTGTTTTTAATGTGTCAGGATTTTCTGCGGGGTAAGCACTGGCGCGCATGGCGGTGCGGGTAGCGCCGGGGTTTATGCAATTAAATCGCAGGCCACGGTTTTCAAATTCGGATGCCAGCACCTGCATCATACCTTCGGTGGCAAATTTAGAGACGGCATAGGTGCCCCAGAACGCACGGCCTTTTTTCCCCACGCCTGAGCTGGTAAAAATAACCGAAGCAGAAGGCGCTTTACGCAGTGCGGGGATCAGCGCCTGCGTCATCAGCGCAGCACTGTTTACATTAACCTGCATAACATCCATCCATTCCTGCTCAGGAATATCGCCGAAGGCACTTAAGTGGCCAAGCATTGATGCATTGTGCAGTACACCATCAAGTTTTCCGAACTGGTCAGTAATGGTTTGTGCCATGTCCTGATAGTTTTTCAGTGTTGCACCCTTCAAATCAAGAGGGACAATGGCGGGCTGTGGTCCGCCATTTTTTACAATACGGTCGTAGACCTGTTCCAGCTTTGAGACGGTTTTACCTAATAAAATACAGGTAGCCCCGTAAGCTGCAAACGTCGTGGCAGCTTCTGCACCAATTCCGGCGCCGGCACCGGTGATGAGTATGGTTTTTTCTTCGAGAAGTCCGGCAGGTGCCTGGTAGAGATTCGGCATAGGGTCTAACCTTGATCTGTTAACTATGGGCAAAGTGAGGCTTGATGATACTCAGCTCCCGGTGGTTGTAAATATCTAGCCCTATAATTCTCAACAGATTTTAGTGGCGTAAAATTAATTTACGAAAAGTTAACAAACCTTTGCAAAATTCGGGTAATGACCATAATATTAAGCTACAACCAACTGGTCATACTTGTTTGAAATGTGTGTTACCACTTGTCATCAGGTGGATTGAAACAAGCATTTACATTGCCTTGACTGTAAAACAGACAATAACAACAAAGCCTTTTATTAGGGAGAAAAAATGAGAAAACTCTTTATCAGTACCAGTGTTGCTCTGGCACTGGGTTTAACGGGTTGCGGTGGCTCCAACGAAACGCTGGATGACATTGAGTCCGGAACGCCCGTTCAGAAGCCTTTCTCTCGTGTCGTTTTTGATCCGTCTAACGGCGTGCTTAACATACCTAACGATCTGCTCATGCTGCCGGGTGATGACGGCTTCTTCGACTATACACTGAACATTCCGGTAGATGACCCGACAGATTTTACTGATCCGCAAAACGCACTCAACGTGCTGGACGGCTGGTCAACCCAACATCCTTTTGTTATCGACGTGACAACACCGTCAGGGGTAACACTGGATGAGTCAACATTATCTGCTGGTGTCATGCTGTACGAAGCAACGCTGGGGCTTGACCAGAGTGATCCTGATTGTGCGGGGGCCGCAATACCGTCCTCCGGTTGTAAAGTCGGTAACCAGTTACAGTACGGCACTGATTTTGTGCTTTCGCTGGTGGACGGCGATACTATTTCCGTTGTTCCCCTGAAGCCATTGAAACCGGCACACGGCTATATGCTGGTGATGACAACAGATTTGAAAGACAGTGAGGGGAACGGCGTAATGGGTTCCACATCATGGGAACTGGTTCGTCAGGACATCAATACATTACCGCTTTCTTCCGACGCTCAGTTGCAGTTGCAAACGCTGGTCAACTCGCTGGTCGATCCTCTGATTGAAATGGGCTATGACCGTGAAGACATTTCCTATGTCTCTGCCTTCACAACCCAGAGCACAGACATCGCCCTGCAATCAGTGAAAAAAGTGATGGTGGCTGAATTTGCTGCCCGTTTTGCCGCAGGTGACCCTACAGCGGCTACCGCGCTGCCGGTTATTACTGTAAACGATCCCGAAGGTGCCACCAATGCGATGGAAGCTTTGGATCTGGTTGATGATGCAACCCTTGCCGGAGCGGTTCAACTGGGCATCAATGCCTTACCGGAGTCCGCCGCAGCATTCATTCCAACTATTGAAGCCACACTGGATGCCGGAGGTTTCGCACCGTTACAAACCTGCGCCGGATTGCTGGGTACTGTGTCAGGTCAGCTGTCTGCTACCTGGGGCGGATTAAATGATTTCGCCGTGGGTGTCTCTACCGGCATTCTTGCTCAGGCAGGTCCGTTCTGCGCCGCGTCTCATTATGAAGGCTCTGTGTCATTGCCGTATTATCTGCCTGTGCCTTCGGCCGAAAACCCGCTGGCACCGACTACCGGTTTCTGGGAAGCGGCCTGTGACAGCGGTATTGTACTGGCGGGTGCACCTGATGAGGTACTTGCTTCGGCTACGCCCGGTCCGAACTTCACCTTGTGTGATCAGCTAGGCCTTGCTGATTTACGCATCGGTGAAGCGATGCTGGACTCAGCCCGCAATATCACAAAATTCAACCCTGTACCGCAAACTCAGGCCGTTCCTTCACTGGATGTACAGGTAACCGTGCCCAATGCTACCGTAGCCGGAGCGTTAGGTTTCCCCATCGCTCAGCCTGAAGCCGGCTGGCCTGTGGCTATTCTGATGCACGGTATCACCAGTAAAAAAGAAGATATGCTGGCGATTACCGGGGCACTGTCACTGGCAGGGATAGCCACCGTCGCCATTGACCACCCGCTACACGGTAGTCGTGGTTTTGACGTGAATGGTGACGGTACCGACGACATCAACGCGACTACGGTCAGCGCGACTCATTACATGAACCTGCAATCACTGCCAACTGCACGGGATAACGTCCGTCAGAGTGTTTCTGATATGCTGGGATTACGTCTTGGTCTGAACGCAGTGAACGATCAGACAACCGGCGGCGCAGCATCGTTTGACTTAAGCCGTGTTTACTTCATGGGTGTGTCTTTAGGTGCGATTACCGGGGCTGAGTTTGCCGCGGTAACTAACAGCACAATGGGTGACGAACTGGCAGCGCTGGACGGCATGTATAGCGTGCAGGCAGCATCTCTGGAGTCTCCGGGAGGCGGTCTGGCTCAGTTCCTGATTGAGTCGCCAACCTTTGGTCCTCTTATCCAGGGGCTGCTGTTATCTCAGTCTTCCGAAGAGTTTCAGGCGTTGTTAGTGCAATTATACGAAACAACTGATGTCACTCAGGCACAGCTTGTTGCCGCGGTGGATGTGTTCCTTGCGAACCTCACTGATGCACAGATGGCGGAAGTGCAGTCTGTACTGAATCAATTCGCGTTCGCCGCGCAGACGGTTCTGGATGCAGGTGATGCAAATAACTATGCCGCTACACTGGCGTCAAACACGCCGGTACATATGATGACTGTGGTGGGTGACGGCGCGGATAATTTACCGGATCAGGTGATTCCGGTATCCACAGCGCTGCCACTGGCTGGCCAGCTGCCATTCTCAGCATTAGCCGGACTGGAGCAGATCAGCAGCACTGCCACCGGCGATCCGGTAAGCGGTATTGTTCTGTTTACAGAAGGTGCTCATGCATCCAGCCTGAGCCCGGAAGCCAGTGCTGCGGCTACCACTGAAATGCAAAAAGAAGTGGCGGGTTACATGTCTACGGGTGCAACAGTGCTGCCCGTTACCGATACTTCAGTGGTGCAAAACTAACTTCACAGCGACGTAATAGTCGGCTGTCAGCAAAGACCCCCTGCGGAAGAAGTTTTCTCAGGGGGTCTTTTATAATCAGAGTCAAAGATAAATGACTTTAAGCATATTCAGGTATCAGGGGTTGGTTCAGTAATTTGTTTTTAACGTCTTTCGGGCCTGTCTTGCGATAAATGTAGATGTCATAGAAGGGGGTTGAGTCACGCCTGATCACCGGAGCAAATTCTTCTGAAACGCTGATAAGTCTGCGAAGGGCGGAGTTGGACTGAGAGGTAATACTTCTGCGATAAACCAGAATCCCGTTCTCTGTGAGCGATTTTTCCAGACTTTTCATGAAATCCGGGCTGTCACTTTTTTTCAGATAATCCGGCACATTAGATAATGAGATAAAGTTATATTTGTTATGTGCTATCTCACAATGCTCAATAATATCGGACTTTATGTATGTAATTCTGCAAGCTTTCGCTGCCTTCTTACAAACATTAAAATATTTACCGTCAATTTCAGCAGTAGGCGCGTGGTTGCTTTTGTAAGAACCTGTTAAAAGTGCGCTGTAGTAGAAATTGTTTTTGATCAGAAAGTTCTCAAAAGCATGACTTATTGACCGGGTAAAAAAGCGGTAAAAATGCCCGGGTGAGGACCATGAAAGATGAGTTCTTCTCAGCATGAGTTTCTTTAACAGCACCGTTAAAGTAACTGATAGGGTCAGAAAAAAAGCCATGAGTTTTAGTTTTCGTCTCAATGACAAATAGAGAAGCTTCTGGCTTTCAAGGGAGTCACAGTTAATTAGTTTTTTACTTAAGTCTGGATAACTGAGGCGGAACAAACGTGCAGAGTTTGCCAGTTTTAATTCCCAGACGCCTGAGAACAACAAACTTTGCCATCCTGTTCTGCGGAAAAATTCGCTTAAGCTTTTTTCTGTCTGAGTGGTAAGTGATAATTTCCCAAAAAGCTGTTTTCGTTCATCGGGCTGCGCATACTGATATCCCAAAAGCTTACAAAATTCAACGTATTCAAGTGATCTCAGGGCTTCTATCCTCAACTCAGTTAAGGCAAGCTGCTGTTGAGATGAATCTATGCAGGTAAGTTTTTCAGGCATTTTTGCGAACAATGGTATGACCCTTGAACCACTGCCGGCAATAGCTAATACGTGCTCAGATTGTTTGGGTAACAAACTTTGTTCAGTGTAACTATCTTCATTCGCAAAGGTATATTCAAACTTCACGGTTTTCTCCTGAAGAGACAGGGGCAGAGAAGCCCCCGTTTGTTTTATTCCTCTTTCTCCGGTTTGATTAATAGCAAGGCTATTAACGACGCGCAGACGATAATTCCTTTAAGTGCCAATGGTATTGGCAATAACCCTGAAATCGCTGCAATGGCTCCGACGGCGCAAACCTGGAAAAAGGATCTATGCGTTTTCATGTAATATTTCCTCTTTTTTCTTAGCGCCAGGGTACATTGCCTGAAAAGGCAGATTAACCTGTAGGAGAATAAAATAAAGCTGATCTGAAGACGGTAAATTATGCTAAACCCGGGCCGGTACAGGTATAGCATATTGATATTTTTAAACAGTTTAATCAGTACAAATGCATTAATTTCCCTATCGCACGGGCCAGATGAATCCAGCTGTCGTCAGCGTGCGTAAACGCTGCTACACTATGCCGCTGTTTAACGGGCATTTTTTAATCATTTGTCCGGGTCTGGCATGACGATACTTGCCGCACAGAATAATAATCAG
The DNA here is from genome assembly GCF_984505615.1 of Alteromonas sp. Classification (NCBI taxonomy): domain Bacteria; kingdom Pseudomonadati; phylum Pseudomonadota; class Gammaproteobacteria; order Alteromonadales; family Alteromonadaceae; genus Alteromonas; species Alteromonas sp. The sequence goes on from NZ_CFHOXV010000037.1 coordinate 14,100, forward strand.
GAGAACATGTTGGAGTTTTTGTACGAATACGGATTATTTCTGGCTAAAGCCGTGACGCTGGTAGTAGCCATAGTGGTAGTACTTATTGCTATCGTCGCCGGTGCCAGCCGGCAGAAGCCCGGAAAAGGGCACCTTGAAATCGTGTCTCTGACAGAGCAACTGAACGATATTAAACATTACGCCCGTTCTGTTCTGCTGGATAAAGCCGCTATGAAAAAGCTGGCGAAAGAACAGAAAAAAGAAGGCAAAAAGGCTAAATCAGATAAAGATAAAAAAGAGGATGAAGAAGCTTCACGTCTTTTTGTTATCGATTTTACCGGTTCCATGGATGCCCACGAAGTTGAACGTCTTCGTGAGGAAGTGACTGCTGTACTGTGTGTGGCACAAAAGCAGGATGAAGTGCTGGTCAGGCTGGAAAGTGGCGGTGGCGTTGTTCATGGTTATGGTCTGGCAGCGTCACAATTGCAGCGCATTAAAGAGAAAGGGATCAAGCTGACGGTAGCAGTTGATAAAGTCGCTGCCAGTGGTGGCTACATGATGGCCTGTGTGGCAGATACTCTGCTGTCTGCCCGTTTCGCCTACATCGGTTCAATTGGTGTACTGGCTCAAATCCCTAATGTGAACAAACTGCTCAAAAAACATGATATTGAATTCGAGCAGCACACTGCCGGTGATTACAAACGTACGTTAACAGTGTTTGGCGAAAACACTGAAGAAGGCCGTGAAAAATTCAGAAAAGATCTGGAAAACATCCATGTTCAGTTTAAAGACTGGGTGAAGTCTCAACGTGAAACACTGGATATTGAAAAAGTGGCTACCGGCGAAGTATGGCTGGGCAGTGAAGCGAAGGAGATAGGACTGGTAGATGACATCATGACCTCTGATGACTACATTCTTTCTCACCATCCGGCCCGTGAAATCTTTGCAGTGAAATATGCGACAAAGAAAAGTATGGCAGAGAAATTAGGGATCTCAGTATCTGCAGCAGCAGAAAGCACTGTGATGCGCCTGTTGTCCAAATCCCGCCACTGGTTCTGATCTGCTGATTTCACATGGCGAAAGACACTAAAAAACGTATTCTGGATGCAGCTGAAACCCTGTTTGCTGAACAGGGTTATGCACAAACTTCCATGCGTGCAATTACCGCCCGCGCAGATGTGAATCTGGCGTCGGTAAATTATCATTTTGGCAGTAAAAAAAATCTTATTCAGGCAGTGCTGAAGCGCTATTTTGATGTATTGATGCCACAAATTGATGATGTCCTGAACAGCACCGGCACAGAGACCGGTGCGGACGGTGTGGAAAGTCTTTTGCTTTCCCTGGTTCCGCCCATGATGACCTTGTCGGATATCCGCCCAGAAGGTACTGCACTGTTTGTCCAGCTACTGGGCAGGGGCTACAACGAAACTCAGGGACATCTTCGCCGTTTCATCATGCATGACTATGGCAGTACGGTAGCTAAGCTGATGATGGCCTTACATGCTTGTTTACCCCACGTAGAAGATGATGAACTATTCTGGCGTCTGCATTTCGCCATCGGCAGCTTTGTTTTTTCCATGGCATCCAGCCGGGCACTGACAGAAATCGCGGAATCAGATTTTAACCAGAAAGTGGATATTAAAGCCGTGATCCTTCATCTTGTTCCCTTCGTTTCACAAGGTATCGCCGGCCGTCAGGTCTGAGTTACACCGCTTATTTCAGGAGAATGGTATGGCAATCAGCAGACATGAGCTGGTCTGTGCGCTGGACACATTATTACGCCCTCAGGATGTTCAGGATTATTGTCCTAATGGCTTGCAGGTTGAGGGTGCTGACCGGATCCGTAAAGTCATTACCGGTGTAACAGCCTCACAGGCACTGATTGATGAAGCCGTCCGGCGGGAAGCTGACGCTATTCTTGTGCATCACGGCTATTTCTGGAAAGGGGAAGACCCCGTAATCACCGGCATGAAGGGAAAGCGTATCCGTACATTGCTTGCCAACAACATCAATCTTATCGCCTATCATCTGCCGGTAGATATTCACGCCAGTTGCGGCAATAACGTACAACTTGGCAGTTTAATGGGACTCAGCAACTTGGCTCCTGCGAAAGGCGTGAAGCCTGAGGGGATCATCTATACCGGTGAGAGCAGCGAACCTGTTCTGGCTTCAGAATTTAAAGCCCGTCTTGAAAATAAACTCGGCAGATCTGTACTGCATGAAGGAGACGCCGGTGACCGGCTGGAAACCTTCGCATGGTGCACGGGCGGCGGTCAGGGATATATAGAGAAGGCGGTTGCAATGGGCGCAGATGCGTTTATTACCGGTGAGGTCTCTGAACAGACCATACATGTTGCCCGTGAACTTGGTATTCATTTTTTTGCTGCCGGTCATCATGCTACTGAGCGCTACGGTATTAAAGCGGTGGGAGAGTGGTTGTCTTCCTCTTTCGACATTACCGTTGATTTCATCGATATTGATAACCCAGCCTGATTTCCGGCGCAAAGAAACGACTTATGAAATCCACTGACCAGTATTTTGATGGTATCGCAGATAAATTCGCGAGTAACATCTACGGCACGACCAAGGGCCGTCTGCGGCATCTTTTGTTACTTGATATCCTTAAACCTCTCCTTGAGAAGATGCCGGTCAGCAAGGTAATTGATCTGGGCGGCGGGACGGGCATCATGACCCGTGAAGTTGCACAGATGGGTCATGATGTCACGTTGGTGGATGCGTCTGCAGATGTACTTTTGCTGGCTCAGGAATATCTGGCCGGTTTGGAAAATGTGACGTTCAGAAAAGGCACTATTCAGTCTGAAACCGATCTTCAGCGCTATGATGTTGTTATCTGTCATGCTGTTCTTGAATGGCTCGCCAGTCCGCTAGAAACCCTTTCGGAAATCTGTCTTAACATGCGCCCGGGGGCGCTGCTGAGTCTGACCTTTTTTAACCGCGATGCGGCGTTATTTGGTAATGCTGTATATGGAAATTTTGATTACATTGCCAAAGGCATGAAAGTCAAAAATCAGGTCAGACTGAATCCGCAGAATCCGCTTGTCCCGGCAGACGTGATCCGCTGTGTTGAAGAAGCCGGCATGGAAGTAAAGTCGTTAAGCGGCATCCGCTGTTTTCATGACTACATGAGAGAGAGACATCTCAGCGACAGTCAGTTTGAAGAGCTTGTTGCACTGGAAAGACAATATATGAATACCGAGCCGTTTTGCCGGCTCGGCAAATACATGCATTTTCTGATCAGTAAGCCGGCTTAACCAGAAAGGTGGTAGTATCCATGGTGCCATTTGCACAGGCTGCCACATTGTTCAGCGTGGTTTGTGCGATCTGTCCCAGTGCTTCCAGAGTAAAAAAGCCCTGATGGCCGGTGATCAGAACGTTGTGAAACGTGGATAAACGCTCAAATACATCGTCCTGGATGATTTCACAGGAATGATCTTTGAAGAACAGCTCTGATTCCATTTCATAGACATCAAGTCCCAGATAACCGATCTTATGCGACTTTAACCCGTTAATTAACGCCTGTGTATCGGCCAGACCACCCCTTGAGGTGTTGATCAGCATCACACCATCACGCATTTTACTGATGCTTTCTTCATTGATCATATGATAACTGTGCTGGTTCAGAGGACAATGCAAACTGATGATATGAGCGCGGGACAACAGCTCATCCAGGGGAACAAATCGTGCCCCGGCATCCTGCAACTGACGGTCAGGAGCGGGGTCGTAGCACAATACTTCACAGCCGAAACCCAATAGGATTCGTGCAGTGGCACGGCCTATATGACCGGTGCCGATAATACCTGTGGTTTTTCCGGCCATGTTGAAGCCCAGCAACCCGTTTAAGTCAAAATTACCTTCTTTGACCCGGTTGTACGCTTTGTGCATACGCCGGTTTAATGTCAGCATCAGCGCTACTGCATGTTCTGCAACCGCTTCAGGCGCGTAAGCCGGCACATGCGACACCGCAAGCCCCAAACGTTTCGCCGCCTCCAAATCCACATTGTTATATCCCGCACAGCGCAGAGCAATATGACTCACGCCTGCCGCCTTTAATTTCTCCAGTACAACGGCATTTACCGTGTCATTCACAAATACGCAAACAGCGTCGAGACCGTCGCACAGTGGCACGGTGTTCTCATCCAGACGGGCAGGGAAGCAGTGAAGGTTGATTTCCCCGCCGGCCAGTTTGCTGATTGACGCCTCATCGTAGGGCTGGCAACTGAATATACCCATTTGTATGGTCATGAATATTATGCTCCGTCTATTCCCGTATGATCGGGTCAATAATTTTTTGCAGTGCGTCGGGTTTGGTCACCGGCGCATAGCGTCCACGAACCTTACCGTCACGATCAACAACAAACTTGGTAAAATTCCATTTAATTGCCTTAGAGCCAAGCACGCCCCTGGCTTCATTTTTAAGATAAGTAAACAAGGGATCTTCGTCCGGTCCGTTCACGTCTATCTTCGCCGAGATGGGAAAGGATACGCCGTAGTTGAGTTCGCAAAACTGTTTAATATCGTCATCACTGCCGGGTTCCTGACTACCGAACTGATTACAGGGAAAACCGATAATCATTAAATCGTGAGGCTCATACCGGAGAAAGAGCTTTTCGAGACCCTCATACTGAGGCGTAAATCCGCACCGGCTTGCCGTGTTAACAAAGACAATGACAAACCCTTTCAATTTACTGAGCGCCAGCGTTTCGCCGGTATTTAATGTGACGGTATAATCATAAATTGAAGACATAGAGTTAATCCTTTACGGCAAGTGAAACGCGGTCAGAAGCTACTTTTAGCATGAAATTTGTTATTATTCAGCCGGTTTCGGTACAGACGGTTTTTTTTAACCGGCCTGTTATCACTTTTGCAGACACACGGAGAATAGGTAACCGGTGAAAAAATTAACGTTTCTTGGACTTGGTGTCATGGGCTACCCCATGGCAGGGCATCTGCAAAAAGCAGGATTTGATGTAACAGTTTACAACCGCACTACTGCTAAGGCAGAAGCCTGGGTGAAGGAGTATTGCGGGTCTTTTGAGCCTGCTGTAGCGGCTGCAGTTCGTGGTGCTGAAATCGTATTTATGTGCGTCGGTAATGACAATGACGTTATGGACGTAGCCGGTCAGGCAACAGAGGCGATGGATGCCGGTGCCATTCTGGTAGACCATACAACGGCGTCAGCAGATGTGGCGCGCACCTTATGGGAAACCTGTAAAGGGAAACAACTGGGTTTTCTTGATGCCCCGGTATCCGGTGGTCAGGCCGGCGCTGAAAACGGCCAGCTTACTATTATGACCGGCGGCGATGAAGCTGTGTTTGATGTGGTAAAGCCTGTCATGGACAACTATGCAAGACACAGCCAGTTGCTGGGAAAGGCTGGCAGCGGACAGCTGGCCAAAATGATGAATCAGATTTGTATTGCCGGCATTGTTCAGGGGCTGGCTGAGGCGCTGCACTTTGGTCAGCAGGCAGGGCTCGATTGTGCAGCCGTGGTTGACGTTATTTCAAAAGGTGCAGCACAGTCATGGCAAATGGAAAATCGTGCAGCGACCATGCTGGATGGCAAATATGACTATGGTTTCGCCGTAGACTGGATGCGTAAAGATCTCGCCATTGCACTGGATGAGGCGCGCAGGAACGGTTCTACGCTGGCACTGACTGCGCTGGTCGACCAATATTACGCTGATGTACAAAAATCCGGTGGTGGTCGCTGGGATACTTCCAGCCTGCTGACCCGTTTAGCCGCTAAATAACGGCTAGCCGGCAGAGGCTTGTGTGTCGTCTGCCGGTGTTACCGGTGTCGCTGTCAGAAAGTAAGCCGCGTCGGCTTCGGCAACTTTTCTCAACCTGAGCAAACGTTGTCTGTTGGCATTATTCAGCGCACCGGTATCAATTTTGTCCAGTAATGTGGCGACGGTGTAATTACGGTAACTGTGATGACGGGATTCCAGCATACACTGCAGCAGGTTGAGTCCGAATGCCTGCGTTGCCGGCATCATCTGAAAGGCCTGATAGAAGTAATACATTGCACGGACATAATCTTTACTAATAAACATCCGCATGCCCGTTTCATTCAGCTTCAGCGCTCTCTCACTGGCCAGCCCCATACTTTTTTCAGCCCGGGTCAGTACACTCTCGTTTAATGTTTGCGCAGACAAATCATCGTCCAGATGATTTCTCTCATGTGCCATAGCCAGTAAGTCTTTGGCTTTCTCTGTATTGCCTAGCGCATTATTGATTTTGGCGGCCACGATGAGGGTGGCGGGATCGGTGCGCACAAACATGTCCATGTGTTCGTGAGTCAGGTATTGCTCCGCTTTTGCCGGGTCATTTTCAAGCACCGCAGCGAAGGCAAGAAGATAGTCTTTCTTCTGTAATTGTTGCTGATCGTTCTGATTACGTCCTGCAATCCCTACCAGCCGGCGGGCCTGAGTCAGGCTTTCGTCCCGGTTAGATTTTGGCTGCTCTTCCGCGATAGAGAGATAAAACTCTGCCAGCTCAAAGGTGAATTCGTTAAACCTGTCCCGGGTACTGCGGTTGTAATCACGTTTCTTCTGCAGCAGTTCGATCCCTTCCAGTACTTTGTCCTGCTTTTGATAAGTTAACGACTTCAATCGTGTGGCCGGTACACTTAAGTCACTGGTTTTGATGTGGTTCAGATAGAACTCTGCCTGCGACCAGGCCTCCTGTTCAAAACACAGACAGGCGAGCCACTCAAATGCCTTATCCCGTGCCAGTGAATTGGTCATCAGATCGGACAATTCTTCTTTACAGTCTGCCCAGTTACCCGCCAGGTACTCGCATTTTATTTTTCCCCACTGGGCCCAGAGCACACGTTCTGAGCGCGCCAGCACAGACTCGTATAGTGCTTTAGCCGCCAGTAACTGACCATTCTGAAACAGGATCCTGGCGTGAAGTTTCAGCACATCGTTTTTGAGCTTTGCCGGCGTTTTCTGATTATTCAGTTTCGCCACAATTTGCAGCGCGCCGGCGGGATCGTTATTGTCCAGTGCATTGAGTGCCTGTTTGACATAATTCCGGTAACTGAGGTAGTGACTGAGACCACGTGAAAGGGTGGCAATGTTGTAGGGCTTGATGATCAGCAAATCCGGCTGTGCATCGATGATCTGGCCTACCGTTTGTGGCAGCCGGTCTGCCGTAATAAACACGATACCGGTACTGGGCCGGATAAACTGGCTTTGCCGGAGTTGATGTACCCATTCCACACCGTTTTTACCTTGCCCGAGGTGAAAGTCCATCAGAATAATTTCAAAGTGTTGCCGGCGCAGGGCTGACTTGAGCTCTGCGCCGTTACTGAAACTGCTGATTTCGAATTCGCCCACAGGCAAAAGGTGGCTTCTTATTGCTGAACGCGCAGTGGCATTGTCTTCGATAATAGCCAGACGGTAAGGCATGAAGGGCACCAGTAATGTAATGAAAGTACGAACTTTGTCATACCGGAATTTAATAAATATATCAGCGCTTTGACGGTTCGTCATCTATACGAAAAGATAATAGTCCCGGGAGCAGGCATTATTTACTGGTATACCGGTAGTCTGGTTTGTCGCCCGGAACATCTGTCATGTCACAATATATTTACAAAATAGTTTTATTTGTTTTACGTTAACGTTTACGTAAACCTGTGTGATTGTTTAAGGTAACAGGGTATTCACTAACAAGAGAACCTTATGCAACAGGTGCCGATGCTGATAAACGGGGAATGGGTAAACGGACAGTCTGAAGACAGGATTGTCGTTACCAACCCCGCCACCAATGAACCCATTGCACAAATTTGCAGTGCATCACATAACGACATGCATGCAGCCGTTGTCAGTGCTGCAAAAGCGTTTGAAAGCTGGCGTGATGTGCCGGTGACCGAACGGGCCCGTCTGATGATGCGTTACCAGGCGTTACTGAAAACGCATCATGACGAACTGGCGACATTGCTTGCCAGCGAGACCGGCAAGACCTTTGACGATGCCAAAGGTGATGTATGGCGCGGTATTGAAGTGGTTGAACAGGCGATGAACGTGCCGTCCCTGATGATGGGCGAAACGGTTGAAAACGTTGCCCGTAACATAGATACCGCCAGCTATATTCAGCCGCTGGGAGTATGCGCCGGCATCACCCCGTTTAATTTTCCGGCTATGATCCCGCTGTGGATGTTTCCTCTGGCCATTGCCTGCGGCAATACCTTTGTACTGAAGCCTTCTGAGCAGGATCCGCTGACGCCTAACCGCCTGGCAGAGCTGTTTATGCAAGCCGGTGCGCCGGCAGGCGTGCTGAATGTGGTGCACGGCGGTAAAGAGCAGGTTGATGTTCTGCTTCATCATGGAGACATTAAAGCCGTGTCGTTTGTGGGTTCTGTTCCTGTTGGTCAGTACATTTACAAAACTGCCACCGCAAACCTAAAACGTGCCCAGTGCTTCGCCGGTGCGAAGAACCATACCGTGATCATGCCCGACGCGAACAAAGAACATGTTCTGAATAACCTCGTGGGTGCATCGGTCGGGGCAGCCGGGCAGCGTTGTATGGCAATTTCTGCCGCGGTGTTTGTGGGCGGGTCTGAAAAGTGGATCCCTGAGCTGGCTAAACGCATCAGTGAAATTAAACCGGGCCTGTGGAATGACCCCGAAGCCGGTTTTGGTCCGCTGATTTCTGCAGCAGCAAAACAACGTGTGTTATCCCTGATTAAAGCCGGTAAGGAAGAAGGGGCAGAATGTCTGGCTGACGGTTCTGACTTTACTGTCCCGGGATGTGAAAAGGGTAACTGGGTAGGCCCGGTGGTGTTTGACCGGGTAACACCGGAAATGACCATCTATAAAGAAGAGATTTTCGGCCCCGTCTTGTCCTGCATGCGGGCAGAGTCTCTGGAGGATGCACTGAAGCTGGTAAACAATAATCCTTATGGCAACGGTACCAGCATATTCACTAACAGCGGTGCAGCGGCCAGAAAGTATCAGCGTGAAGTTACCGTGGGTCAGGTGGGTATTAATGTGCCGATCCCTGTGCCGCTGCCATTCTTTTCGTTTACCGGCTGGAAAAATTCGTTTTACGGCGATTTACATGCTTACGGTAAACAGGCAATCCGCTTTTATACCGAAACTAAAACGGTAACCAGTCGCTGGCTGGATGATGATATTCCGGGTGGTCCGAACCTGACTATTTCGATGGATTAGAGGAGACGACGATGGATTTTTCATTAAATGAAGAGCAACTGGCATTCACAGACACTGCACGTCAGTTTGCAAGGCAGGAATTTGCACCGTTTGCCGCACAGTGGGACAGAGAGCATCACTTTCCGGTTGAGGCCATTAAAAAGGCCGGCGAACTCGGTTTCTGCGGGTTATACACCCCCGAAGACGCTGGTGGTCTGGGCTTATCCAGGCTCGACTCTTCGTTGATTTTCGAGCAACTGGCTATGGGATGCACCACCACCACGGCCATGCTGACAATCCACAATATGGCGACATGGATGATTGCATCCTATGGCTCAGAGGAGATAAAAAGCCGCTGGTGCGACTCACTGGTGAGCGGAGAAAAACTGGCGTCGTATTGCCTTACCGAGCCGGGCGCCGGTTCTGATGCGGCTTCACTTAAAACCAAAGCGGAACGCACCCCTGACGGCTATCGTCTGAACGGGGCAAAGGTATTTATTTCCGGCGCCGGCGCGACAGATGTGCTGGTAGTCATGGCCCGAACCGGCGGGCCGGGTCCGTCGGGAATATCTGCCTTTGTGGTACCGGCTAACGCTGAAGGGGTGACATACGGCAAAGCCGAAGAAAAAATGGGCTGGAATGCACAGCCTACCCGCATGATCACATTCGATAATGTGATGGTAGATGAAAGCAGTTTACTGGGCGCAGAAGGTGAAGGGTTTCGTCTGGCGATGCAGGGTCTGGATGGGGGGCGTGTGAACATCGCGACCTGTTCTGTGGGCACGGCGCAGCAGGCACTGGAAACCGCAGCAACCTATATTCAGGAGCGTGAGCAGTTCGGTAAGCCGGTGGGGGCGTTTCAGGCTATTCAGTTTAAAATGGCCGATATGGCCACAGAGCTGGTGGCAGCCAGGCAACTGGTGAGACTGGCGGCCTGGAAGCTTGACTGCAATGACAAAGACAAAACCACTTATTGCGCAATGGCCAAACGTTTTGCCACAGACACCGGGTTTATGGTGTGTAACGAAGCGCTGCAGGTACACGGCGGATATGGCTATATTAAAGAATATCCGCTGGAGCGGCACGTAAGAGATGTGAGAGTGCATCAGATCCTGGAAGGCACTAATGAAATCATGCGAGTGATCATTGGCCGCCGTCTGATGGGTGAAATGAATGACATTCTCTGACACAGTAACGGGCATCAACAGCTCTTTCAAAGGACAGGTCATGTCTGCAGAACAACGCATTATTATAAATGAATACCGCACCGGTTGTGGCCGGATAGCAGGGCACATTACATTGAATAAGCCAGCGTCGCTGAATGCGCTGGATCTTGATATGGCATCAGCCATGCTGAACCAGCTGAAAATATGGGCACAGCAGGAAGATGTTCTGTTCATCATTATAGACGGTGCCGGTGAGAAGGCCTTTTGTGCCGGTGGCGATATTGTTTCCATGTATCATGCGATGAAATCCGCGCCCGGAACGATTCCCCCGTTTATTCGTGATTTCTTTACCGTGGAATACAAACTCGATTACACCCTGCATACTTACCCTAAACCTGTTGTGGTGTGGGGCGACGGCATTGTGATGGGGGGCGGTATGGGTTTGTTGCAGGGCGCTTCTCACCGGGTGGTGACAGATAAAAGCCGCCTTGCCATGCCTGAAGTGACGATTGGCTTATTTCCTGATGTGGGAGGCAGTTACTTTCTTCCCCGCTTAACCGGACAACTCGGCCTGTTCCTCGGCCTGACTGCAGCGCAGGTAAATGGTGCTGAAGCCGTCAAGTATGGTCTGGCCGACCATCTGCGTGCCCACAACGAACTGGCTGATCTTATTACGCAATGGAAAAGCACTGAGTGGAAATCAGGCAGCCGTGAGGATGTAACCAGTATGCTGGCGGAGAGCCTGAATGCCGGTACAGCAGATGCGTCAATTGAAAGCAGTCAGCCCGATGACCGGATTGCGCCATGGCTTGAACGTATCAATGCAGCCTGCTCATTTCCGTCTGTACAGGACGTCGTTGCTGCCATTACAGCTATCGATGCCGGTGGTGACAAATGGATGTTAAAAGCTCAACAGGCGCTGGCATCCGGCTCATCACTCACGGCTGCGCTGTTTTACCGCCAGTTTCAGAAAGGTAAAACACAGTCTCTGGCAGACAGTTTCAGGATGGAACTGAATATGGCCTGCCATTGTGCACAATACGGTGAATTACAGGAAGGGATCAGGGCGTTGCTGATAGATAAAGACGGCAAACCGGGCTGGCGGTTTAACTCCGTGGCCGGGATCCCTGATTCGGACATTGATCCGTTCTTCTCATCCCCCTGGCAGTCAGGTCACCCGCTGGCCGGACTGGGAGAATCAATATGAAAAACATTACTTTTATAGGTCTTGGCAATATGGGCTCGCCCATGGCGGCGAATCTGATTAAAGCCGGATATAACGTGACGGTTTTCGATCTGGTGGAAAGTGCAATGGATGCGCTGTGTGACACAGGAGCCCGTAAAGCGGCAAGTGTGTCTGATGCCGTGTCGCAGGCAGAAGCGGTGATTACCATGCTGCCAGCTGCCGCCCATGTACGCAGTTTATATTGTGGTGAAGCAGGGATTCTGGCTTCACTGAACACATCCTGTTTGCTTATCGACTGCAGTACCATTGATGCAGACACTGCCAGAGAAACCGGCCATGCAGCAGAGCAGGCGGGTCATCGCTTTATCGATGCGCCGGTTTCCGGCGGCGTTGCCGGCGCCACAGCCGGTACCCTGACATTCATTGCGGGCGGCAAGGCAGAAGTGGTGGAGCAGGCATCACCTCTGCTGAATGTCATGGGGCAAAACCTGTTTCATGCAGGGGATACCGGTGCCGGTCAGGTTGCCAAAATTTGCAATAATATGTTACTGGCTGTGCTGATGGCCGGCACTTCGGAAGCACTGCAACTTGCCATCGATAACGGGCTGGATCCGAAAGTCATGTCTGACATTATGTTACAGAGCTCCGGTTGCAACTGGACCCTGCAGAAATACAATCCGTGTCCCGGGGTGATGGAGTCTGTGCCGTCATCCAATGCTTATCAGGGAGGCTTTATGGTCAAACTGATGAATAAAGATCTTGGCCTGGCGATGGACACCGGCGCTAAAACAGGCAGTTCGCTGCCCATGGGGTCAGCGGCACAACAGCTTTACCGGATGCATCAGCGTAAAGGGAACAGTGAGCTGGATTTCTCCAGTATATTCACGCTTTTCAGTAAAGATACTATCTGATCAAAGTACTACCTTCCTTTAGAAAAGCCGTCTCGTCCCGTTAATGTTATTCCACAGGTAACATTAACGGGCAGCCGGCTTCATCTTTTTGAACCTTGCAGTTCGTTCTCATTCTGTTACATTCCCTGCGTTTTCACAGGCAGAACAGGTTTACTTTATGTGGCAATGCCCTCTTTGTCAGTCTCCGCTGGTGTGCGGTGACACATGGCGCTGTAACAACAATCATAGTTTTGATGTATCCAGGCGGGGATACGTTAACCTGTTGCCTGTACATAAAAAAAGCACCAAAGATCCCGGCGACAATAAAGCCATGCTCGACGCCAGACAGACTTTCCATCAATACCGGGTTTATCAGCCGTTGATGGACAAGATGGCTGACGTGATAACAAAAAGCGATGTGATGTCTGCGACAGGAGCCGTTGTTCTTTATGATGCAGGGTGCGGTGAAGGCACGTATTTACATGTGATTAGATCTGCGCTGGAAGCGGCCGGAAAGTCTGTGGTGGCCAGTGGCAGTGATATTTCCAAAAGCGCAGTGGATTTAGCCGCCAGACAGCACAGGGATGCGCAGTTTGTTGTGGCCAGCAGTTTTGATTTACCGGTTCAGGACAGCCAAATCGACCTGATGCTTCAGGTTTTTGCCCCGGGCAGTGACGACGAGTTTGCCCGCGTTCTCAAGCCTCAGGGTTTATTACTCCATGTTACACCGGGCCCGGCACATTTGATGGCACTGAAAAAAGCTGCTTATAAAACCCCCCGTGAACATGAATTGCCAGCAGATGAGAGACCAGGCTTTACCCTGTTGAGCCGGCAGCGGATTCACTGGCAGGCCACTCTTGAAAATGATTCGCAACGGAAGGCGCTGCTTCAGATGACACCGTTTGCCTGGCGTCTGGATGAAAGTACTCAGGCTTCGTTGTGCCGGTCGCTGACAGAGGTTGAAGCGGATTTTTATGTTTCCTTATGGCAGGCGAAGCAAAAATAGAAGGCGAAATAAAAACGCTGCCGTATAAGGCAGCGTTTCTGAATTTCCCATTCCCATCATTCAGGAGAGGTGAAATAAATACCGTAACGACTCTACCGTGAAAAATGGGTCAGGTGCTTGATGGCACGGCTGAGTAAATCCACATTTAACGGGTCGTTGCTTCGCTCACGGCTGTCAATATCCGATATTTCAAAGCTGCCGTTACTCAGCACTTCAATCATTTGCTGATTATGCAGCACTACCACTTTTTCACCGGACGTACTCACCAGCCAGTTACGTTGTGGTTGCAACAAATTTTGTCCGGTGGAGTAGAACTGGACCGGCGCTGCGCAGCCTAATGCATTGAGTACCGTAGGCGCTAAATCTTCGGTGCTGGCAATACTGCCTTTCACATCCAGCGTCGTAAGCAGTTTTCCACGGCGGGTACCGCCATCTTCAGAGAACCCGGTGGCAATGATCACGTCACTTTGCGCAAACACATCGTCGCTCAGCATATCTGCAATTTTGTCACCCGACAGGAAGGCAATGTGCAATCCGGCATGATTATTACTGACAGGCTGTCGGTAACCGTCAAGCATACTGGCAGGCAGTGCTTCATCGACGTGAATAGACACAGGCATACCCAGACCCACGGGTAAGGCCAGCAGAACCGGTCTTTTCTGTTCCAGTGTATCGCGGTAAATTTCCGGCACACCGAACAGGGTAGTCAGGATCAAGCCGTCCAGTGACGAAGCTGTAGAGAAATAGTTGTTCATTTCTCTGAGATCAAACTGTGGCATGTCCGGCAACGGTGTATCGTCTGTTTGCACGACCAGCGCCAGGGTACGGTCAGCTTCAATATTGCAGTAAACCGGTTCCGTGGGGTAGGTCACCTGATGAATTTGCGGATCAAACTGTAGCTGTTTGCGTTCCTTGTAGCGTTCCAGATCCAGCAGGCCATAGCGGGACATGGTGGTTTTTGCCGTAGCCGGATAGGACAACGGAAACATATTGTCCTGTTTCACGATAGGCTGATACAACTCAGCATCAGCCCACACATGAATCGCATGGCTGGCGACAAAACAGGTTAGGAAAAAACCGGTTACCGGCGTACCGATTTTGTGATGCTGTAAACGCTCCACACGTTTCCATAACGCATTGGCCAGCACAAGCTGAAAACCAAGCCAGACCATAAACAGCAGTAATAAGTACATCCACTGTTGTAAACCAAACTGACTGATTTGATTTTGTGCTTCGTTGCGCAGTAAATCGGCAGAACTGAAGCTTAAATGAAAGCCGGTGCGGTTGAACAGCAGGGCGTCAAACGCCATCAATGCCAGCCCGGTAGCCGCGATGGCGGATGCGGCAAACTTGATAATTCTCGGGTTTGTCGCCAGGTAGCACAACGGCAGAATGAATATGACAAAACCGGAGAAGGTCATAAAACCAATATGACCGAACCAGTTAAATACCAGATACAAGGCACCTAAGGCCGTACCCGGTGAAGGAGAGGAAAATATAAATACTGAGGCGATGATCATGGCGATGGCTATGTTAGCCAGCGCGAACCAGTGGCCCCAGTTTACCAGGCGTGTGACCCGCTGACGGCGAGGTGACTCCGCTAAAATCATTATTCAGCCCTGTTAGTTAACACTTTTCTGTAATACCGAAGCGAATTGTTCCGCCATGGCTTTGCGGTTAGCAGCGGGAACCTGTGTATTAAGAATGTGGGTGATGACATTGCCCAATACCATGAGCTGTAAATCACGACTGGCCTCATTTTCCTCGAGTGTGAGGATGACTTTATTCATTAGCGCTTCAAAATCCGAATCGGAATAACGGCTTTGCTGGGGCATTGTGACGCCTCTTTTACTGTTTTCTTTACTAAAAAAGAATGGAATTTAATTTTAAATGATTATAATCGTTGTCTGAGTGATAACAATCATTCATTCGTAAATCCCGCGAATTCCACTGTAAATTCTCAACTAAACAGGATCCCAGATAGACTATGAGTGCACTGATTCATCATTTTGTTGTTCACCGGTTAGTCGTCAGCGGCGAAGACAAGCTGTCCATCATTCCACGGGACAAGTGTCTTGCGGTGACGCCGGAAATCGAATCACTGGCTCATCAGATCAATCACAGCTTTAACAGCAAGCCCGGAAAAGGTGTGGGCCATTTCACTGAAGAAGCTGCAGGCGGTGAAGATACCATTCCTTTTAAAACGTCACTGGCTGAATTCATGCACGCGCAAAAAGAGCGCGTGGACAACCTGGAAGATATCTTCCATGCCTTTACGCTGACTTCCGGTGACAAGCTGATTAAAGCCCTGACCGATACCGGTACAGTGCAAACAGGTTTTCTGATTTTCTGCCAGTATGAGTTTCTGGCAACCCAGTATCTGATGATCACGTTACTGAATACCCGTTCCCACGTGGAAATCAATCAGGCACTGGAGCTGAATGCCCGCGAGCACCTTGATTTGGCGAAGATGCAACTGGCAGTACGCATTGACCTTACACAACTTGAGATCCAGCCGGAACAAAAGCGCTACGTAAGCTTTATTAAAGGACTCATGGGCCGCAAGGTGTCTGATTTCTTCATGGATTTTATCGGTTGCGAAGAGCTGGTGGACATTAAACAGCAGAACAAACAGCTGATTTCTTCGGTAGATGCTTATCTGGCCAGCGAGAATCTTGACCGTGAAGAACAGCAACAGCACCGTGATGAAGTAAAGTCTTATTTCAAAGAGAAGATAGACAGTGGTGAAAGTCTGTCGATTAAAGAGTTATCCGGACGGTTATCACCGGACAGTGACAGCGAACACAGTTTTGAGGCGTTCACACAAACGCTTGAGGCACCGCTGGAAGAGAATATTCAGCCGGATCCTGCTGCGCTGCGTCAGCTGGCTAAATTTACCGGACAGGGGGGCGGTATTTCCCTGAGCTTTGAACGTAAACTACTGGGTGACAAAATCATCTACGACCCGGTGTCAGACACACTGACCATTAAAGGTATTCCGCCAAATTTGAAAGACCAGTTGACCAGACAGTCAAAAAATTAGGTACAATAGCCGTTATTCACCCGTAACAGTAACGAAATGCGGGCCAACGTTCGTAAGCAGGCAGGTGAAACCTGCCTGCTTTGTTTAATTTATCGTATAATGCCGGCAGTTTAAGTTCCGGTAACAAGGTTTTACATGCAATTATTTGTCAACGACCTCACCGTCATGGATTTTTCTTACCTGTGCCCTGAGCGGGGAATGGTGGGAGAAAGCTGGATCGTGGATGTGATCCTGTCCGGCGATCTTAACGATGAGAGTATGATTCAGGACTTCGGTAAGGTGAAAAAAAACCTGAAGCGACTGATTGATGATTATGTCGACCATAAATTGCTGGTACCTGCTGACTACGCCAACGTGGCGATTGTGCATGAAGACAACAGTGAACATGTGGATGTACGGTTTACCTGCAACGACGGCAGGGTGATTCAGCTATATTGTCCGGCAGAGGCTTACGCTTTCATCTACGGTGAAACGGTTACTAAGGACTCCACCGGCAGCTATCTCCGCGAAGTGATTGCTACTCATCTGCCGGAAAACGTAGATAACCTTGAGCTTATTCTGCGCACCGAAGTGATCACCACGCCGTTCTATCACTACACTCATGGCCTGAAAAAACACGATGGCAATTGCCAGCGTATTGCTCATGGTCACCGTTCTAAAATCGACGTGTTTGTAAACGGTGAAAATAGTCTCGAGAGTCAGCAATACTGGGCATCACGCTGGGAAGATATTTATATTGCCTCGGAAGAAGACAGGCTGGCTTTTTCAGCCCGTCAGGCATCAGGCACTGTGCCGGCAGACAGAGAGTACTGCTGTTTTGCCTATGAATCATCGCAAGGCTACTTTGAAATATTGTTGCCTGAATCAGATTGTGAAGTCATAACTACTGATTCCACCGTGGAATGTCTGGCTCAGTTTATTTTTGATGAAGAAAAAGCCCGCCAGAACGGTGGCTCTGTGAAAGTGCTGGCTTATGAAGGCGTAGGAAAAGGAGCACTGGTGTGCGATTGATCCCGCTGGCTCTCACTGCGCTGATTTCTCTGTCTGTTTTTTCCTTGCAGCAAAGCCTTGCTGCCAGTGAAGCCTCTGAAGCCGGTGCGCTGGTTCTGAATGGTAAATTTACGCAGGGCAGTCTGTTTCGTGGGCAGTTGCCGCCCGGAAGTCAGGTTACATTGAATGGCGAAGCACTCAAGCTCAATGCGCAGGGCAAATTTGTATTTGGTTTCGCCCGTGAATCAGCACTTAATCATACTTTGTCCTGGACGCTGCCTGACGGCACAACAGGTTCAAGAGACATTGAACTGGAAAAGCGGCAGTACAACATACAGCGTATTGACGGTTTAAAATCTTCCATGGTTTCGCCGCCGGAAGAAACACTTAAACGTATTCGAAGAGACAGTACTGTAGTAGCTAATGCCCGCGGAAATATCTCTGATCTGGATGCTGTATTTACCGGTTTTATCTGGCCGGCAGAAGGCCCGGTAACCGGCGTATACGGTAGCCAGCGGGTGCTTAACGGTATTCCTAAAGCGCCGCATTATGGCGTTGACGTTGGTGCACCAACCGGTACGCCTGTTATCGCTCCCGCAGCGGGTGTGGTGAAATTATCAGATGATTTGTATTACAGCGGCAATACCGTGATTCTCGATCATGGTATGGGTGTGTTCTCTACGTTTCTGCACCTTGACTCTTCGAAGGTGAAAGCCGGGGATGTGGTCGCACAGGGCGACGCTATCGGCACCATCGGTGCGACCGGCAGAGCAACAGGTCCACATCTTGACTGGCGGCTTAACCTGGGTAAAACCAGGCTGGATCCAGCGTTACTGGTACCGCCCCGCCAGTAATCACTTATTTTTCAGTTAACCCTGTAAAAGTAATCAGCCCCTGCAAGGGGCTGAATCATTTATGCTGTAGCCAGCCATGCTGCCAGCTTTTCCTTATCTTCAATGGTGAAGTAACAGGCTTCCTGCCGCTCTTCAAGCACAGGCAGTGATAACGTCAGCAAACGGCCATCACGCAGTACTGTCAGCGGCAACGCAGATTCACCGGTTTGATTCAGCAAACGCTGTAGCAGAATGTCATTCACTACGTAGCCATCCAGTGCAATGATCCTGTCGTTTACCTGTAGTCCTGCCCGGCAAGCTGCACCATCTTCAAATACAACCTGAACCGTTACGCCGGTTTCTGCATTTTTAATGGCAGCCCCTAAATGGTGTTTCTGGTAAGCCGGTAAGGGCGGTACACCACCGCGGTCAGATGCTGAGTTTTTCGGTCTTGTATGCAGCGTTACGCCAATATCAGCCAGCCACTGATTCAGGGGCACGTCTTCTTTGCCGTAAACAACAGCCTGAAGATACTCTGATACATCAATATTAAAAGTTTCACGGCAAACTGTCTCAATCACATCATCAGGGGTGCCGGTCTCCTCTGCACCGAATTGCTGCCACAGTGCCTGCATTAAACTGTCCAGCGACACGTTACCCTGCGACTTTCTGCGTAACAGCAAATCAAGTCCAAAGGCAATGATGCCGCCTTTTACATAGTAACTCACAATATTGTTGGGAGCTGATGCATCCTGTTTGTAGAACTTGGTCCATGCATCAAAACTGGACTCTGCCACTGACTGTTTGAAACGTCCCGCTGTCAACTGTAAACGGGTGAGGTTCTGACCAACAATTTCCAGATATTTTTCAGGGCTGATAAGGCCCGTTCTTGCCAGCGTCACATCGTCATAAAAGCTGGTAAAGCCCTCATAAATCCAAAGCTGGGGGGTATAGACTTCTGCGCTTAAATCCGGTTTCAGGAAAACGGAAGGACGCAGGCGTTTAACATGCCAGGTGTGAAACAATTCATGACAGCAGAGGCTCAGAAAGGTGACGTACTGATCAGTTTTGCCGCCGCCTTCACGTTCCAGCGGTAAGTCAAACCGTGGGTAGAGCAGGGCCGTAGAACTGCGGTGCTCAAGGCCGCCAAAGCCACTTTCGCTCAGCAACGTCATGAACACATAGCGGTCCACGGGCGAGGGCTGACCGAATAAATTAAGGTGATGCTCACAAACCGGCACCATGTCTTCGCATATTCTTTTCGTGTTTACCGGCGTTTTGCCACTAAAAAGGAACACAAATTCCACGCCCTGAACCGTTACACTGTCGAGCACACACTCACCCATGAATACAGGGTGATCGATAAGCTCCGCGTAATCTTCGCAGATAAAATGTGTACCATTTGTGTCATCAGGCTGCATACTGGTTTCTACATGCCAGTGGCTTAAGGATTCAGGTAAAGATACCGTCACTTCACAGGATGCTGCGGGGAGGTCGTTGACCTGCAAGAAGACACTGGTGCCGTTGATAAAGCCGTATTCGTCGTTAAGGTAAGCTGCACGTACGGAGAGATCAAAGGCATAAACGGTGTATTCAACAGTGACTGGCTGTTTACCCGCTTTAATTTGCCAGGTCTGTTTATCTGTTTTTGTAACAGGTAAAACATTGCCTGCGTTGTCTGCAGCTGTCAGTGTGATGATGTGTCTGGCGAAATCCCGCACCATATAGCTGCCCGGGATCCACGCCGGTAAGCTCAACGTCAGTACATCAGTGTCGCAGGCGGGAATTGTGAGGGTTACTGCGAAAAGATGTTGAGAGCGGGAGCGGACGGAAAGATCGTATCGCAAAGAAGTCATGTAAATATCCGTGAAAAGTCATGCAGAGTGCTATCATGCATCACACCGGACTTTTTGTCAGCATCAGCGAAAAGGGAGTATGATAATGTCACTGACTGAAAAGGAGTACAGCCTGCTGTGAGTAAAGCCGAAACCACCTCTTTAAGTAAAGATGACATGACTGCATTGAAAAGCTTGGCGCCCGGCACCGTTGTCGATTTACAGATAGAGACACCTACTGCACCGCAACGCCTTAAAACGCACTATGTGGGTATGGATATTCCTAACGCATTTATCTTTCAGGTACCAAATACCCATAAATGGGCGAACATCCGTGATTATCTTGTTGCCGGCAATGAAGTGGTCGTGAGGTTTGTGATCGAAGGCGGGCTGGGGCAGGTTATTGCCTTCAAAACTACAATTTTAAAGTGTTTCAGCAAACCGGTGAGTATTCTTATCACCGGATTTCCGTCTAAGCTGCAAACCATGGGACTACGCAGTGACCGGCGTTCCCAGCCGGGCATTCCTGTCAGTGTTTATTTAGATCAGGAAGAGCAGGAAAGAGTCCGGGGCCTGATTATTGATGTATCGAAAACGGGCTGCAAACTGGCCATAAAAACGGGTTCAGAGGATAGCAAGCTTGAAGTTAACAAAAAAATAACATTGGGCTGTAAATTGGATGGTGAAACCATTAGGATAGACAGCAACGTGCGGAACGTTGCCGAAGTAAAAGGATACTATTATTACGGTATTCAGTTTACCAATGAGCAAAAGGCGGTCGAAACCTTAATTGAACGCTATATTCTGGCTCTATAGCAGAAAAAGCTCAGGCTTTCCGTTACCGCCGGCGGATCCATTTACGGAGCGTTATTGATATGCGACAGATTGACAAGTTGTTATTGCAATACTCGGAAAGCCACCAGAATAAAACGAATGTGTTAATCCACGCCGTTGCGGTGCCGTCTATTTACCTCGTTACCCTGGGTTTAATATGGAGTATTCCGCTCCCCGGCTTTCTGCAGCAAACCGATCTCACCTGGGCCCATTTGCTGGTGCTGCCTGTCCTGTACTACTATTTCCGCCTGTCCGGTCCGGTAGGCGCGGCTATGACGCTACTGACAATTATCAGTTTCGGTGTCATCAATCTGATTGATGGCAGTCCTGTGGCTGTGTGGGAATTTTGTCTTATCTTGTTTATTGTCATGTGGATCCTGCAGTTTGCCGGTCACAAAATCGAAGGCAGGAAGCCATCGTTTTTCGATGATATCCGTTTTTTACTCATTGGCCCGGCCTGGTGGTGGACTCACTGGTTTAAGCGCTTAAATATAAGTTATTAAGCAAAATCCACTGCGACAAGGTGCCGGGGAAGCACGACCAAGATTGCCATGAACCCGTTTAATATGCGTATAATTGAAATTACTATTTGATTTTACGGTAATAAAGTGAGTCGTTGGCAACAGTTATTCGAAAGTAACGAACGCTTATTCTGGACCTTGCACAGCGTGGGCTGGGCGGGTTTTGCGTTAATTTATTATATTGGTTCGTTTCTTCATGATGTCCGGCCTATCTGGGTCTTTATCATTTTGCTCAATGCTTATGCCGGCTGGTTACTGACCATTCCGTTACGGTATGTGTTTCGTTGGGCCAGAAAACTGGCTCCTTTGAAAATGATTACTACCGTCATTCTCGCCTGTTATGTGGTGGCGCTGGTATGGGCAGTAGTAAAGAACGTTAACTACTGGGAAATCTATAAGCACGGCTACCGGCCTGATGCCTGGTATCTGTACTTTACCAATACGATCAATTCTCTGATCATGGTGGGCTGCTGGACGGGTACCTATTTTGGTATCAAGAACTTCCAGATGCTGCAAAAAGAAAAGCAGAATGCATTAAAAGCCAGTACCATGGCGCATCAGGCGCATATTAAAATGTTGCGCTATCAGCTTAACCCTCACTTCCTGTTTAATACACTGAACGCCATTTCCACGCTGATCCTGCTGAAAGAAAATGATATTGCAGAAGCCATGGTGTCACGGTTATCGGACTTTTTACGCTATTCTCTGGATAATGATCCCATTAAGCGGGTTACTTTGGGTGAAGAAATCAAAGTACTGCGTTTGTATCTTGAAATAGAAAAAGTACGATTTGATGACAGATTAGATGTAGTATGGGATATTGAACCTGATTGTGAGTCAGCCCTGGTGCCGGGGATGATTTTGCAACCGCTTATTGAAAATGCAATTAAACACGCCATATCCACTATGGAGAACGGCGGTCAAATTTCTATTTCTGCACGTACCTTTGGCAACGACCTGTTAATGGATGTCGCTGATAACGGGCCCGGTGCGGAAATAAAGGATGGTCAGCTGCATCGTGAAAACGGTGTGGGGTTAGTGAATATAAAGGAACGTCTGCAGTCTTTATATCAGCGTAATTTTGCTTTTTCGGTTGAACATAATCAGCCGTCAGGCATACGTGTGAGACTGCGGATCCCTTACGAAGTATAAGACGTAAAGCATGAGTGATCGTAAAATAAAAACTGTCGTGGTAGACGACGAGCCGTTGGCAAGGAAAGGGTTACGCACACGTCTGGAACGTCACGCTGATGTAGAAGTGGTGGCGGAATGCCAGAATGGTCTGGATGCGGTAAGCGTAATTTCTAAAAACCGGCCTGATTTGGTTTTTCTGGATATCCAGATGCCGGGTCTGAACGGGTTTCAGGTCATTCACAAACTCCGTGAACTGAACCAGCCAATTCCGATGATTGTATTTGTCACCGCTTATGACAGCTATGCTATTAAAGCGTTTGATATTCATGCAGTTGATTATTTGCTGAAACCGGCTGATGATGCCAGATTGTCAGATGCGCTGGTGAAAGTAAGAGAGTATTTCACTACCCGTGACCAGGATGAGCAGTCCCGCAAGCTGGTAAATCTGGTGGCTGAGCTTACCGGTGATGATACCAACGAAATTCTCCGTAAACTTGCCAGCGGCGAGTCTATCGACACCAATCCTTATCCGGAAGTACTGGCCATTAAAGACGGCTCTGAAGTGACCCGTGTTGCCGTGCAGGACATCCAGTGGATTGACGCTGCCGGTGACTACATGTGTGTTCATGCGCTGGATGGTATGCATATCATGCGTAAAACCATGAAGGAACTGGAACAGGAACTGAACCCTCAGTGGTTCGTGAGAGTTCACCGTTCTGCCATTGCCAATATCCGCTTCGTTAAGAAGCTGGTGAGTCATATCAGTGGCGAGTATCACCTTATTCTGCAGAATGACACCGAGCTGAAAGTCAGCCGCAGTCACCGCGATAAAGTCAAAGCTGCGATGAAGATGTAGAAAAACGGAGCATTATGCTCCGTTTTTTAATTTATCCTCCCGGTAACAGGTTACGCATAACGGTTGTTCATAAGTAGTTTCATGGTATCAACTGACAGGTCATCCAGCGGTTTACGTTGCTTCCAGGTGTCTTCCAGAGGAACCTGAACCGGTTTGCCATGTAGTTCTCCAATCATTACGCCGGTTACAGCACTGCCCGTCAGAGTTGCCGCATAGGCCCCCAGCTTAAGTGCCAGCAACCTGTCCTGAGAGACCGGCGAGCCGCCCCGCTGCACATGCCCGAGAATAACAGGACGCACTTCCGTTTCAGTAAGCGATTCCAGTCGTGAGGCTAAATCAGCAATCCCGCCGGGCCAGAGATTTTCCGCCAGCACGATGATATAACTCACGTTACCGCGTTGTTCCCGGCGTTCATTGAGCTGAGTCAGGATGTCTTTTAATGTCTTTTCTTCGCTTTCAAACAGTTCCGGCAAAATGACATAGTCTGACGCTGAGGCAATTGCGCCGTTCAAGCCGAGGAAACCGGCATGTCTGCCCATCACTTCTACCAGAAAAACACGCTCAAATGCATCAGCAGTATCCCGTACTTTATCCACGGACTGGACAGCGGTTTCAATTGCAGTGAAATAGCCGATAGTGGCGTCTGTGCCGTTAATGTCGTTATCAATGGTACCCGGTAACCCAATGATCTGACCCTGCCAGAATTTTCCGAGATGGGCCGCGCCGCGAAAAGAGCCGTCGCCCCCAATGACAAAGAGGGTATCTATACCGAGCGCAGTAAGATTGGCAGCAGCAAGCTTTCCGGACTCATCTGTCTTGAAAGGCTTGCAGCGGGCACTGTGTAAAATCGTGCCCCCGCGCTGGGCGAGGTTGTGTACCTGACGACTGTCCAGCGTCATGTATTCCTGTGACAGCAAACCGTTATAACCATGCAAATAACCGACGATGTCATGGCCGGCCCGTTCACAAACCAGCACGATGGCACGGATACAGGCATTCATGCCGGGAGCATCTCCTCCCGAGGTGAGTATGGCTACTTTACTGTTCACGTTCCGTCCTTATTGAATCAGAGCCGGCAAAGTATGCCAGCGGGTTGAACTGCAAGTGTTGATACGAATCATATAAGCCACAGAGAGACAGAATTGTTACTAAAAATTAAATAGTATTTACTGTGATTTTCAGGGCTTTATAGTGATAACACATCACCGTGAAGCATAGAGGTGAGCGTATCATTGTTCAATGGTTTCAGGCAGGAACAGTCATGAAAAAATGGGTAACGGTTATATTTGTCTTATTACTGGGCGGATGCAGCAGTAAACTGGCATACAACAATCTGGACTGGCTGGTTTACTGGTACATGGATGATTACATCGAGCTGAATAATCGCCAGGAAGCCATGTTTGATAAGCAGCTGGACAAGTGGATTGACTGGCATCGCAGTAAAGAATTGCCCGCCTACATTAATCATCTCAAACTGGTGAAAGAGGATTTGGCAGAGAACCGGCTGACAGAACAGCGCCTGTTGTCTCATTACACCAAAGCCACGGAGCACTGGCAGCGTTTGCGGGAGGAAATCACTCCGCCTCTGGCATCAATGGCGGGTGAGCTGTCAGACGAGCAGGTGATCAGACTGTTTGCTGCACTGGAAAAGGACAACAAGGAAACAGAGGAAAAGATAGAAGAAACCAATGAGTGGTCAGAACAGGAACGCATGGAAGACCGTGTAGAAAGCCTGGAAGAGGATATGGAAGAAAGGATCGGCCGGCTGACAGAGGAACAAAAACAGTTAATTCAGGATATGGCGCCCGGCTTCATGCCGTCACGGGAATTGTGGCTGGCATACAGGCGTGATTTACAGCAGCGGGCGAGGGTGTTATTCGCCGGCCGTAAGAATAATCCTGAATTTACTGAGCAGCTTACTGCGCTGATGCTCAATCCTGAACAGTACCGGTCTGAAGCATTTCTTCAAGTCTGGCGAAACAATCGACAGCAACATGCCAGACTTGCGTCATCTGTCGCAAGTTCTCTGACAGCGAAGCAAAAAAGCAAGCTGGAGGATGAGATCAACGATATGATTGCCAGCCTCGAAGATTTGCTGGACGAATAACTGCTTGGAATCCCAACTCAGACCGGTCTACGGTTTTTTACTTTCACTGCTGACCGCTTTTTTGTGGGGCGTGCTGCCGGTAGCGTTAACCCTTTGCCTTAAGGTAATGGACAGCCCGACAATTACTTTTTACCGGTTCCTGACGGCAGGGCTGGTGGTATTTTTTATTCTTAAAATACGTCGCAGCCTGCCTGTTGCCGCATCGTTGACCCGCAATGGCTGGTTGCTGGCGGCCCTCGCTACGGTGATGCTGGTAACCAATTATGTCACCAACGTTATGGGATTAAATTACCTCAGTGCGTCCAGTGCCCAGGTTCTCATGCAAATTGCACCGTTTGTGCTGATGACCGGCGGGGTGTTGTTGTACAAAGAGTCGTTTACCAAAGTGCAGTTTGCCGGTGCGGGCCTTTTGATCCTCGGGCTGGGATTGTTTTTCAATCAGCGGTTGCCTCAGATATTTGCCTCAGAAACAGAAAGCATTGCCGGCCTGTTCATCATCGCCGGTTCAGCAGTCGCATGGGCTATTTATGCACTGGCGCAAAAACCATTGTTACGCACTTTATCAGCCAGACAACTCACACTCATCATGTATGCCGCAGGTGGCATGTTACTTATTCCGCTAAGTACCCCGACAGAGCTGATGTCCATGGACGGATTGCAAATGGCAGCACTGGTGTTTTGCTGCCTGAATACACTGGTTGCCTATGGAGCTTTCACCGAGGCGATGCGTGTCTGGTATGCGTCTAAGGTATCCGCCGTGCTGGCAGTACAACCGGTCTTTACTTTTATCAGTATGACGTTAGCTGAGAAAATTATGCCTGATACCTTTCACCAGCCGGAACTGGACACGGTTGCTTATGGCGGAGCATTACTGGTGGTCACCGGCTCGATGATGGCCGCGCTGGGAAGGAAAAAGCCTGTTAAAGTGTTATCAGGCAGCCTTTCCGGTAAGTCCTGATAATTCTGCTCTCAGTTCCTCAAACTTTTGCAGGAACTGAGGCTTCATGAACATACCATCCAGCAGTTTCAGCAACCGCTTGCTGTCTGTTAATAAAGCCGGCTGCTCTTTAGTATCGGTGTTCAGCAGTTTAATCACGCATTGCAGCAGGTTGAGGGCAACCCCGGTATTCACCGGTGCAAACTGCAGGGCTTTGGTGAAAGACGTGCGTGCCGCTTTATAATCGCCCTGCTGATAATGTTCAATGCCTTCTTTGTTATGCATAGAGTAAAGCTGTTGTTTTTCAGCAGCCTTTTGCTTGTCGGTATCCAGCATCTGTTTTACAGAATCGTGCAGGTTACCTGATCGAATTACATTCACCAGAGCGTCTGCTTCATCATACTCGCCGATGGCATACATCACTTTTAAACTGTCCGGCGCATAGGTTTGCGGATAAGACTCGTATTTGTGCTGAATCGCTTCCTGGCCACTGTTCAACGCCCGCTTAGCTTCGATGAGCTTTCCTTCAATGCTGTGAAGACGGGCTGTAAATATTTGTTCATAGATCACGAAATCGAATTCGTCGTTATTACGGCTGAGGTAATCGTCAAACTTACCCCGCTGCACGGCAAGATGGGCTTCCTGCTGATAGCGGTTACGGGTTTTCTTATCTTCAGCGTTTTCCGCTACTTCCAGAATACTGCGAATGTAGCTGCACCAGATATCCGCATGCTCTTTTACCGTTTTACGGGACAACAACCAGATTGCCTGCGCACTTTCACTGGCCAGCACAAAATCCTTGTGTTGACGGGCGATATGACAGGCAATGTGATGACGCTCTGTGCAGTAAGGGGAAATTTTGATGGCATGACGTATGGTTTCTGCAGCCCGCTCAGTGTCGTTATTGAGTAACTGGCATTCTGCCACCACGTCATAAGCTTCGGCACTGAAACGGTTACGTTGCAGAACGCTTTGTGCCATAGAAAGGGCCTTGTCCCGCTCATTCATTTTCAACCAGTTTTTAGCCAGTGCCAGTTGCAACCAGGGCACCGGTCTGTCTGTATCAAAATCGCTCAGTACATTCAGAGCACCGGCGAAATCTTTCTGTTGCCAGCAAATGCCGGTGAGCAGTTGTGCAACCGAACCACGGTAAGGCCGGTTAGTAGCAAGTAATTTTTCCGCCTGCTTTCGGGCAAGGGCAGTATCGCCTTCATGAAGCGCATGATAAACGGGCAGCAGGGCCTGGCGTTTTTTCCAGGCACGTTCAAGACGGGTTTTCAGCTGGTTTTGGGAAAAGGGTTTTATCAGGTAGTCGTCAGGTCCGCGATCAATAGAGCCCAGTACGAAGGGACGGGTGCTGTCAGCACTGATCAACATCACAATGGTTGAGGGTTTTGCCAGTTTCTGACTACGCAGCTCTTCGATAAACTCAAAACCGTTCTTTTTGTCAGAGCCCAGATGAAGGTCGCTGATGATGATATCAAACTTGCGTTTCCGGCACAGGGATAACGCCTGCTCTGCGGAGGATTTGGTGACAACTTCGGTTGCACCCATAGAATGCAGCAGACCCCGCAAAACCAGCAGAAAAGGGCGCTGATCTTCTATAATCAGTACACGTTTATCTGCGTAATTCATCTACCTGTTACCCTGAAACCAGACTTTAGTATAATGATCGGACCATTACGCCTAAAGTTCAAGTATGTAAATTTGTACGGATCTGTCTTTAGTTATCCCGGTCAATGCCGATAAGCACAGTATGAGTACACCCGATTTACCCTTTGACTCTGGCCGGCTACCGGCACTGATCCCTGATCGTGAATGGAACGGGGAGCTTGCCCGTGCGGCAGGTAAAGGCGCACAGTTCTCCCTTTTCCTTGCCATGCATTGTCAGCCCGGTGCTGAGCACTTTTCACTGTTGCCTGCAGAGGCAGACGGGGTTACCGGCGATCCTCATTTTCCCGAGCGTCTGAATCACTATAAACGGCCACCGCTTAAGCCCTCTGATGCCGATTATATGGCGCTCAATACCACGGCAAAGATGGCGAATTCCGGCTCAGCGGCGGCCTTTTCATTATGGCAGTCTATGCACCCTGATCCGTTAAGTGCCCATGACAACGCCACGCTCATTCCTCCCGAAGTTAAGGAAAATTGCAGTCTGGCAACCCGTATGCGGTTGCAGCATATTTCCCGCCCGCCGGAACCTGTAGATGAAACTATGCTGGATGAGGTGATAAGCGGTTCTTCCTCATTGCTGACTGCCTGAAAAAACGCTTATTTTTTGTTAGATCCTGAGCTGATTTGGAAAATCGCAGACGTTCTGGTATATTTCGCGCCGCAATTTGCACTGGTCTTACGCTCCAATCAGCAAAGGTAAATATAAAATGACTCAATATATCGTTTGCGCGATGTACAAATTCGTTGCGCTTGAAAACTACGAAGCTATGCGCCAGCCGCTCCTCGAAAAGATGGAAGAGCAGGGTATCAAAGGCACATTATTGCTTGCCAGCGAAGGCATCAATGGCACAGTTTCCGGTCCCCGGGAAGGGATTGATAACTTACTCGCTTATCTGAACAGCGACCCGCGAATCAACCCTATCTCTTACAAAGAATCCCTGCATGACGAGCAGCCGTTCTACCGCACCAAGGTAAAACTGAAAAAAGAGATTGTGACAATGGGTGTGGAAGGTATTGATCCCCGCCATACGGTAGGTACATACGTGAAACCCAAAGACTGGAACGGCCTTATCAGTGATCCTGACGTGCTGGTTATTGATACCCGCAACGATTACGAGATTGAAATCGGTACTTTCAAACATGCCGTCGATCCAAAAACAAAGACCTTCCGTGAATTTCCTGACTATGTGAAAGGTAACATGGACCCGGAAAAACATAAGAAGGTGGCCATGTTCTGTACCGGCGGTATCCGCTGTGAGAAATCCACGGCTTATCTGAAAGAGCAGGGATTTGACGAGGTTTATCACCTGGAAGGCGGTATTCTGCAATATCTGCAAGATGTACCGGCAGAAGAGTCTTTATGGGAAGGTGACTGTTTTGTATTTGATAACCGTGTTGCGGTGAATCATGATTTACAGAAAAGTCAGTATGATGCCTGCTATGCTTGTCGTTTGCCGATCACTGAAGAAGACAAACAGTCTGATAAGTACGAACCGGGTGTGAGTTGCCCTCATTGTCACGGTACACACAGTGACGACCAGATTGCCCGCTTCCGCGAGCGTGAGAAACAGGTTCAGCTGGCGAAAGCACGCAGCGAAGAGCACGTGGGTTCTGATGCAAGACTGGCAATGGAAAAACGTCGTCAGGAAAAAGCAGAAGAGCAGCGTCAACGTGCGCTGGCAGCAAAACAGGCACAGGTTAAGTAGACAGCCGGGAAGTTGGGTTGTACACTTTGTTCATAAGTCGTAATTAATCAGGACATTAAGTGAGCACCCAACTTACAGAAGAAAAAATCGCAGAAATCAAAAGTGATTTCAGCTTCTTTGATAAAGACGGTAACGGTCAAATCGATCTGCCTGAATTTATTGAACTGCTGACCGTATTGTCGCCGAAAACGAAAATGAGCCATGTGGAAGAAGGGTTCAAAATTATTGACGACAATGATGACGGCTACATCGATTTTGAAGAGTTTCTTGCCTGGTGGCAGGAAGGCTGGTGGGAATATTAATCCTGCATAGTTTTAAAAAAACGGGCTTATTCAGCCCGTTTAATTAGATGGTCCGCCTCACCTCTAAGCTAGTCTTAGAGTTAGGCAATCAA